>JAITJJ010000044.1 GCA_031278965.1 Deferribacteraceae bacterium | reverse complement strand
AATGATAAAATATGCCAAAACTTACCCTTAACTCTGTCAAAAAAAGAGGAACAAACGAAATTGTTCATTTTCTATATTATATTACATCCTTATTGACAACACAATATAATACAACTTATAAAATTATGATGGTGTCTGCCTTATAACTCAGACTATATAAAAACCGCTGCAAATGAATTCATTCCATTCTTTATTGACTTTCCTTTCCAATACCGTTAATGTTAAAATGTGAAAACATAAGGTTTTTCAGTATTTCTTCAGGTTGGGAATGTGATTTCTTTATTAAGAGTTTTGCTGATATCTTTTTTTTGTTTTGTCTGCCTAAGCCTTCCCGCCGCGGAGAATACGCGGAGGACGTCTGACCATGCGCCTGATTTTGCTCTTTATGCGGGAGGGCAGGATTATAAGAATATCCCCGGTGTTACCGAGAGCGAGATTAAGTCCATAGAGGAGCTTAAAAATAAGCGTGAGTTCTTTACGGTTGGTTCTGTTTTAAGCGAAAACGCTTTTTACAGCAACGATGCTTCCATTCAAGGTTTTTCCGCACGCTTTGCGGCGCTTTTATCAGATATATTTGATTTTCCGTTTGTCCCAAAAGTTTATTCTTGGAATGATCTCTATGACGGGCTTGTCATTGAACATATTGATTTTACGGGTGAATTTTACACGGATTTTTACGGTTCCCTGCACTTCAGTACAACCCCGCTCCTCTCCCGCTCCGTTAAAGTTTTACGCCCTAAGGATGCTCCTCTCTTTTCCTCAATCCGCTATGAAAAACCGCTTAGAATCGGATTGATTAAAGATATGCCAACCTATGAGGAGTTGAAGCCTTATTTTGATTTTCAGCATACCACGCTGCGGATATGGGACACCGAGCTTGCCTACAGTTCCCTCCTTTCGGGGGACCTGGACGCCATAATTACCGACGACTCCTCCCGTATGCCCATTGATCTCTCCGATCAGATAAATGTGGAGGATTTTTATCCGCTCATCTATACAAAAACTTCTTTCGCCACTTATAATCGGGAACTTGAACCGATAGTAAACGTTTTTCAGAAATATATGAATTCCCTCGGCGCTCAGAATCTTGAAAAAATCCTTATGGATATGCAAAAAAAGGGAGAGCTTGATTATTTGAGGTATAAGCTCTTCCGGGCGCTGACCCCTGCTGAAGTACAGTATATAAATCGCCGCATATATTCCGGAAGCGCCATAAAGGTTCAGGCGACAAGGGAAAACTACCCAATTATCTTTTTTGACGAACAGGTGAACAGTTGGCGGTGGATAGCGGTAGATGTGCTTAATGAGATAGGGAGTTACACAGGATTAACCTTCACCCCCTATGAAGGTTTTTCGTCCGCCGAATCAGATATGAGCGTTGAAGTTGTGCGGACAAAATATATGGAAAATAACTATATCTGGGCAGATATGCCGTTTTTTTCCAACACCTACGCCCTAATCTCCAAAGCAGGCAGAGACGATATAAATATATCCAGAGTTTGGCGCAGCAGGGTGGGGGTTGTAAACAATACCCCTTATCTGGCGATCTTCAGGGAGTGGTTTCCCAAACATGCCGGCCTATATATCTTTGAAGATTACAAAACCCTTCTGCGCGCCTTAGATCGGGGGGATGTGGACTGCATAATGGGCTCTCGCTCCCTGCTTATGAGCTTGACGAGTTTTCACGGGGAGATTGAAGTCCGTGCAAACCTTACCTTTGACTACCATTTCAATTCTTACTTTGCCTTTAGGAAGGATCAGGCGCTCCTCCGTTCTATTGTAAATAAATCCCAAGAGTTGGCGGACCTTCAAAGGATCGCGGCAGACTGGAACCACGATGTGTTTGATTACCGCAAAAAGCTGACGGGGGTGGTGTTGCCTTACCTTATAGCCCTGCTTATAACCCTAAGCACCGCCATAATATTTCTTATCCATATTTTAAGGAAACGGAAGCAGACCAATGAAAAGTTGGAGGCGGCAGTCATTGAGCGCACGCAGGAACTTTCAGAGCAAACCCACAGGGCGGAAGCAGCCTCCCAAGTTAAAAGCGAATTTCTTGCTAACATAAGTCACGAGATAAGAACCCCCTTAAATGCCATAATCGGCTTGGGAGAGTTGGAGCTTGCAAAAAAGCTCCCCAAAGATACTCATACAAATATTGAAAAGATTTTCAGTTCCGGCAAGACTCTCCTTAGCATAATCAACGATGTGCTTGACATATCTAAGATTGAATCGGGGAAAGTTGAAATCATTGATGTTGTATACGAATTCGCAAGCCTGATAAATGATACAATTCATATAAATATTGTTCGTATAGGCTCAAAGCCCATCGCCTTCGTTCTGGATATAGACGAATCTCTCCCCGTCAAACTGCTGGGAGATGAACTTAGAGTAAAACAGATAATAAACAACCTCTTATCCAACGCCTTTAAGTATACAAAATACGGAACAGTTACCCTCTCTATCCACCGCGAGGGAGACAGCGAGTTAAAAGAAAATGACCCCATACAGCTTAATATTGCGGTTAAAGACACCGGGCAGGGGATAAAGGAAGAAGACATTCCGAAACTCTTTTCCAAATATAACCAACTTGATACCAGGGCAAACAGAAAGATTGAGGGAACCGGGCTTGGACTCTCTATATGCCGCAATCTGGTGGAACTGATGGGCGGGAGTATTCATGTGGAAAGTGAATTTGGGCGCGGCAGCCTGTTCACCCTGAGCATAAACCAGAAGATAGTGGATCCATCCCCGATAGGCTATGAAACTGTGGAAAACCTCCGCAAATTCCGCACGGTCGGCCAGCGCAAAAGCTTCACTCAAGACATTGTGAAGGCGTATATGCCCTACGGCAAAGTGCTGGTGGTGGATGATGTGCCCACCAACCTTGATGTGGTGAAAGGGATGATGCTCCCCTACGGGCTTATGATGGACTTTGCCCTAAGCGGGCTTGAGGCAATTGAGATGGTAAAAGCCGAAGTTGTCCGCTATGACGCTATCTTTATGGATCATATGATGCCCGGTTTGGACGGGATTGAAACTGTAAAGATAATAAGAAACGAGATCGACAGTGAATACGCAAAAACTGTGCCCATTTTGGCGTTTACCGCCAACGCCTTGATAGGAAACGAAGAGCTCTTTTTAGCGCACGGTTTTCAAGGATTTTTATCCAAACCCCTTGATGTAGTGAAGCTGGATGATGCTTTAAACAAGTGGGTTAGAAACAAGGAAAAAGAGAGTAAATTGGGAGAAGCTGAACGGGTTGCGGATAACGCTGTTCACCGCGCAGCTCTCTTTAAAAACAAGATTGACGGCTTAAATATAAAGAAGGGATTGGAGCGTTTTGGCGGGAACTCTGACGCCTATATTGCCGTTCTGCGCTCTTACCTCGCCAACACCGCCGCTATCCTTGACGGGTTAAGGGAAGTTAAACCCAGCGGGATTTCTGATTACGGGATAGCGGTTCACGGGGTTAAAAGCAGTAGTTACAGCATAGGGGCGGACTTTGTGGGGGATATGGCGGAGCAGCTTGAAATGGCGGCAAAAAGTGATGAATACGAGTATATCAGTGCCACGAATATCCTTTTTATCAATAAACTAGAGACTTTGCTAGAAAGACTGGGGGCGCTCATCAATACTATTGACAGTGAAACCGCCGCTCCGCAGAGTGTTAAGCCCGCTCCGGACAGAGAGGTTCTTGCGCGCCTTCTTGAGGCTTGCCGGCGCGTTGATCTTGACGCAATTGAAAGTTATATTTCTGAGCTTGAGAAATACCGTTACGAAGACGATAACAATTTTGTCCTATGGCTTAGAGAGGAGGCTGAAAAGTTTGAATTTGACAGTATAATCCAACGCCTTTCAGCAGAATTAGGGATTCATAGCGAGGCAGGATAACATTTTGGGAGATTCCAGGAATGAATAGTGATAAGAAGAAAGTCATGATTGTTGACGACAATATAACGAACCTTACAGCCTGCAAGGTTGCTCTGGCGGGCGAATACGCTGTTCTCCCCGCCTCTTCAGGCGAAAAGATGCTTAAACTTCTTGAGAGGGTAAAGCCGGATCTTTTCTTGTTAGATGTGGAGATGCCCGATATGAACGGCTATGAAGTGATTAAAATCATAAAGAACAATCCGGAGCTTGCGGATATCCCCGTCATATTCCTCACTGCCATGAGCGACTTCGGCAATGAGTTGGAAGGGTTGTCTCTGGGAGCGGTAGATTATATCACAAAGCCTTTTTCCCCTCCGCTTCTTGTTAAAAGGATAGGGGTTCACCTCCAGATTGAAGCGCAGAAACAGGTGGTAAAAGAGCAGAAGCAGCAGCTTGAATATTACGTCAACAACCTGGAACAGATGGTGGAGGCTAAAACCCACACCATTATGGAACTGCAGAATGCCATATTCAGTCTGCTCTCCGAAGTTGTGGAATACCGTGACTATGTGACCGGCGGTCACGTTGCACGCACCGCCGTATATATTGAGCTTATGATAGAAGAGCTGCTGAAGCGCGGAATATATGCGGATGAAATAAGCGGCTGGGACCGGCAACTTGTGGTCCTCTCCTCCCAGCTCCACGATATAGGAAAAGTTGCAATCCGCGATAATATCCTCCTGAAGCCCGGAAAACTCACCCCGGAAGAGTTTGAAGAGATGAAAAAACACACCACATACGGAGCAAAGATGATCGAGCGGATAGAAAACAATACCACAGAGCGGAAATTTATTGAGCACGCAAAAATTATGGCGCTTTCTCATCACGAGTGGTGGAACGGAAGGGGGTATCCCTGCTCCCTTGAAAGCGTCAGTATCCCCTTGCAAGGGCGGATAATGGCGGTGGCCGATGTATATGACGCCCTCATCACCGCAAGGCCGTATAAAGAAGCGTTTACGCATAAGCAAGCCGTGGAGATTATTGGAAGAGAAGCAGGCACCCACTTTGACCCGCAGATAGCCGGGGTGTTTGCCGACATATCAGGCGCCTTTGAAAATATTCTAAGAAAATAAACGGGGAAACGATTAAGGTGCGAATAATTGGCGGCATAAAGCTGAAATATATTTGAAAAACAGGCATTCGGAGGTTTTTATGAAAAAATTGGCTTTGGTTGTTTTTTTGGCGTTGTTTATTTTGGCTTGTCAGAAACAGGGTCAGTATCAGTATGTTGAAACCAAAGACGGTCGCGACTTTTTCTTGAACAGTGGGGAAGGAAAAGTCGTGTATGTTGACAAAAGCAACAGGATTATCGACTATGTAGATCTTAGTTTGAGCTTGGATGAGGTTGCGAGGATTAAAAAAGAGAAGGCCTTAAACGATTCCTCTCAAAAATATAGGTCATTTAATGAAAGTCAGATTGCAGGAACGGATTACAGCGCAGAGATAAGAACAAGATTCTATAGTGACAGATTGTTGTATAAAGTCACCGTCTCTCCTTACAGAGAAGATTTGAACCGCAATTCCTCCAATATATCTTTCCAATTTACGGATGTGGCCGGTTTTACCCTTGAAAGTGTGGAACCGAAGGGTTGGACGAGAATTGTTGACGACAACGGAACTCCTGTTGCATTAGAAACCAACGGCAGAATCCCTATGACTTTAGAAAATTATCTTGAAATCGCAAGTCGGGGGCTTTTATGGCGTGAATGGAAAAAATAGAAAATCCGCCGTCAGCGGGCAAGAAGATACTCTTTACAATTCTGGAGATAATTTCCCGGAATAACTGCGGGAGCGTGCGGCGGGAATGTTCAGCCGTTTTATTTAAAGAACTGCAGACGGTTAAATATATTTGGATATGGAGTGATAGTGCAGTGGGAAAAGCCTTGCCAATCCGATACAATGAATTTTGCGGAAATGCCGCATACCAAATATTCTTTATGTTGATTTTATATGCAAAGATGGGGCAAGATGACTATTTTATCCCCAACAGTTTATGTATCTGGGGGATAAAGCGGGCTTCCACGCCGTTAGTCTTCAGTTTTTTCTGCCAATTAAGAACAACCTGCAAATTAAAAGAGTTGTCTATCGGTTGAATCCACAGCTCATTAAAACCATGACTATTTAAGAGTTTTCCCGCTCTCTCTATGCTCTGCGCTTCATTCATCCCGTTTTCCGCCGCTGTTATCACAAGTTTTAAGTAAACCTTATCCTTAAAATCCGCCGCAACGGAGAGAAGCTCTTTCCAGGCGACTTCCAGTTTCAGATCAAGGCTGATATAGGTAAAAGCCGCCGCCGCCGCTCTTAACCTGTTCGGATCATATCCCGACGTCTCCAAGAATGTTTTTGCGCCTAAGTCTTTTAAGTCCGCTGCGGCTTTTACAATATATTCCGTATATAATAGGGGTTCTCCGCCGGTAAAGGATACACTGTGATAGCTCTGGGGGGAAAGTTCGCGTAAAATCTTTTGAAGGAGGGGTATACCTATGGGGTTTTTATAGCTTTCCCCCCCCATATCCAGATATTTGACGGGGGTGCAATCCGTATCGCAGTAAAAGCAGTTCAGCGGGCACCCCGCAAATCGAACAAAGAGCTGGCTTACGCCCGCAAACTTCCCCTCGCCCTGAACGGAGGGGAATATCTCGTTTATAGGCGCTTTTAGCTCGCTTATGGGGTGCTCCTATTTTGAGAGAAAATCCAGGGCTGTCTGGGAGATGACAGCGGAGGATACCTTTATAATCTCTGTATCAAAGCTGAAATTGGGGTTATGGTGCAGGATCATCTCTCCTTTTTTTATCCCTACAAAGAGGTAGGCGGCGGGAACGGCATTTGCCACAAAAGCAAAATCCTCTCCACCCATATTAGGAACAGACGGCTCTTTTATCTTGTCAGCGCCCACTATCTTTGCCGCCGCAATTCTGGCAATATCAGCCATGTCCGGGTTGTTTAACACCGCCGGATACCTCTCCAATACCTTAAACTCATAGCTCCCGCCCCAAGCATTTGTTACGGCGGAAACAGCCTTTTCCATTTCGGAGATTATCAGCTTGCGAACCTCGCGGTCAAAGGTGCGGATTGTACCCACCAGATCGGCGTGAGACGGAATTATATTATGCACTTCCCCCGCGTGAATGGAGCCCACAGTTATAACCGCCGGAGATACGGGATCCCGGCGGCGGCTTATGATCTGCTGAAAAAGATTTATGATATTTGCAGACATTACAATAGGATCGGCGGTGAACTGCGGATGGGCGGCATGCCCGCCTTTTCCTATTATTCTAAGACGAAATTCATCCGGAGCAGCCATGACCGCCCCGTTTTTAATCCAAACTTCGCCGAATTCAGCCTCCCCCCAGAGGTGAACGGCAAAGGCGGCATCCACCGGAGGATTTTCCAAAAGCCCTTCGTCTATCATCGGTTTTGCTCCGCCCACACTCTCTTCCGCCGGCTGGAACATCAATTTTACATTTCCCGGCAACTCGCTTTTTAAGTCGCTTAAGATAAGCGCCGCCATAATAAGCCCCGCAACATGCCCATCATGACCGCAAGCGTGCATATATCCTGCCCTCTCCGAACGGAGAAGCGCCGAGGGAGCCTCCTCAAGTTCAAGGGCGTCCATATCCGCCCGCAAAAGCACGGTTTTCCCCGGCTTTTCTCCCTTTATAAGCCCAACCACACCAGTTTTGGCGATAAGTTTATGCTCTATCCCATATTCCGACAATATATCGCTTATCAATTTTGAGGTGCGGACCTCTTCGAAAGCGGTTTCAGGATATGCATGCAATGAGTGGCGGGCGTGCTGCCCCACGGGATAATACCTATCCGCAAGATATTTTATCCTTTCGGAAAAATCTGTCATTGTCTTTCCTCTGCTGCTTTTTCCCTGTATAACAGATTATCCGATGAAAGGCTATCTTTTTAACTTGCGTTTAAGACGGAGCAGTTGTTACGCGCCTAAAATCTTAAATGGGGTGCGCAACAACTTAATTAAGGCTTTCAAACTTTTATGGAGTTGTGTATCCCCATTGATGGCAGGTATCACAGAAGAGCATGCTTTCCGTGTGTTCTTTATGGCAATTTCCGCAGGAAAGCCCTTCTTCGTGCCCGAAATGAGGGTTTGGATCAAGGTTCTTTGTCCTTTCCACAACTGCCTCCCTGCTTTCGTGGCATTCCAGACACTTTGCCTCTTTAGCGCCGCTTATGGGGGTATCTGTTTCATGGCAGTCGCCGCACGCAAGCCCTGCATTTAAATGATGTGGTTTCGGCTTCTGGTTTTGAGCGCCAAACGCGGCAAATATACCCGTAAATAACAGGAATGCGGAAAAGACAGCACAAACAGCTCTTTTCTTCACGCTAGCCTCTTTTCTTAGCTATCTCTTCGGCGCACACTCGCCCGAAAACGGCAGCGGAGGTAAGCTGCGCTCCCACAATATAGTCGTCATAAAAGATACCGCCGACAGAGTTTCCTATTGCATACAAGCCTTCTATCGGTTGGTTTTCGGTGTTAATAACCTGAGTTTTCACGTTTACAAGCGGTCCCCCGAATGTGGCAGTCATCCCGCCCTGAAAAGGGATAGCGTAAAAAGGTCCCTTTACGACGGAGCGGGGGGCGGAGAGTGTATTCGGAGGGGTGAGCCGTTCGGCTGTTTTGTTCTTTACAGCTTTGTTATATTCACTCACCGTCTTTTCAAGGTTAGTCGCATTGATATTTGCTTTTGCCGCCAACTCTTTTATTGATGCGCCTTCATATATGGGCGCTTTCGCTCTCGAGTAGCGCGCAAAGCGCTCCTCTACCGTGGAGATTCCCCTCGGTTCTGAATCCATGATAATAAAAGCCCAATTGCCTTTAACCGTCTTTGCGGTTTCTTTGGCAACCCGCACATAGGTGTTTACTTCATCAATATATCTCACCCCATCACCTGTCACCAATATCCCGTAGTTTACCATTATGGACGGATTAGCCCCGGTGGGACCGTGTATCGGACCTGCGTGAAATTGATCTGTGTTTACAAATTTTGGGAAAAACGGTCTTGTAAGGGTAAAATTTTCACCCGATATGATCTTTGAACCTCTGATCGGCATATTCGCCGCCCACCCTCCCATCTGGGATGTAACCATCTCGTTGTTGGCGTGGAAGCCTCCGGTTGATATTACTACGCCGTAGCGGGCGATGAACGATTTGGTTCCTTCTTTTGATACGGTTTTTACTCCAGTCACCTCAAGGGATTCTGTTCCCGCCAACGCAACAACCTTTGTATTGAAAAGAACAGGTATCCTTCTGTCATTCACCGCCTGCATAAGCTGTTTCGCAAGTTGAGAACCGCTGGGCTTTGAGGGACCGTCCACCACATGGCTCCTCTCATATGCTGGAAAGACTTCCGTTACAATGTTCATCCACTTGATGCCTATGGAATCGCTTAGCCAGTTGAGCGCTTCGCTGCAATGCTCCGCAAAATAACGGGTCATTACTTTATCTCCCCGCTGCTGGGAAACAATCATAAGATCTTCGTAAAATTTATCCACAGTATCTGAGGTGTTTTTATTCTGTTCCGTTTGAGCCTTTGTATTTACACCTAAAAGTATACCGCCGGAATAAACCGTATTTCCGGACGGGCTGGGCATCTTCTCAATAATAACTGGCCTTAGCCCTAATTCCGATGCTCTTATGGCGCATACCATGCCAGCGCAGCCGCAGCCAACAATTATTAAGTCATAACTTGCGTCCTTCTGAACTTGTGCATCTGCATCCGCAGTCATACCGGGCAGCACCGAGAGTGCGCCTATACCTGCAGCGGCGGTTAGAGTTCCTTTAAGAATCCCTCTTCTTGAAATATTTGTCATGAAAAATCCTCCAAAATCTGTGATATGAATAGGGTAAACTAAAATGAAGTATCATCTGAATAAATTTTATGATAAATTTTCATAAATTAGCACAAATAGCTGTAAAGTATATATAATTTTAATATATTGCTAACTATATGATACCAAAAGATATTTTTGAAATATAATAATAGTACAGTTAATTTGTTGCAAAATATATGGGATTTATTTGCATTGTTTTAAGAAATTTGAATATTTTCAGCATACCTCCTTCTGCCCGAAAATCAAATCAGGTTTTAGTTTTTTCAATAAATTTCTTTAAAAGATAAAATACATCCTTTTTTTAGATTTTACAGCAATTAACACTAAAAAAATTTATTATTTAATTGTGTAAAGTGTTTTTGAAAATGTCCCAAAAAAATTAAGACATAAGTATTTGGATTTTTAATTTTACGTTTTTTTGAGCATTAATATCTGGGGTGGATTCCTGAGGGCTGTTAAAAAG
>JAITJJ010000226.1 GCA_031278965.1 Deferribacteraceae bacterium | reverse complement strand
CAATAAAAGTCATCCCTGGAGGGACAAATTCACAAGTGAATATGCGGGACATTATCACAAGTGAATCAGAGATGGGATGGGGATTAAAAAGAATTTACTTGATATTTTCAAGGGAATTGGATACTTTTATTTTTAATGAATTAAATTTGGAGGCAAAAAATGGCTGTTAAAGTTGGTATCAACGGATTTGGGCGCATAGGGCGCTGTGTCTTGCGGTCTATACTGTCACGCAAACTTCCGATTGATGTGCTTGCAATAAATGACCTTACCGATCCCGCTACGCTGGCACATCTGTTAAAATATGATTCGGTTCACGGTATATTCTCCGCCGATATTTCAAGCACAGAGGATTGCCTCGTTATTGACGGGAAAAAGATAAAGATTCTTAAAGAGAGAGACCCTAAAGCCCTTCCTTGGAAAGATTTGTGGGTTGAAGCGGTTCTGGAGTCCACAGGGCTTTTTACCAAAAGAGAGCAGGCGCAGTGGCATATTGACGCGGGCGCAAAAAAAGTTGTCATCTCTGCCCCGGCTACTGATCCCGATATAACAGTGGTTCTTGGAGTAAACTTTGATTCTTACGATAAGGGCAAACATAACATTATATCCAATGCAAGCTGTACAACGAACTGCCTTGCGCCGATTGCCAAAGTGATCCATGAAAGTTTTGGCATAGAACACGGGCTTATGACCACTATCCACTCCTATACAAACGATCAGAGGATATTAGACCTCCCGCATAAGGATATTCGCAGGGCAAGGGCGGCGGCTCTCTCTATGATCCCCACCTCCACAGGCGCGGCAAAGGCGGTCGCTTTGGTGCTGCCGGAACTTAAAGGGAAGTTGGATGGTCTCTCTATCCGTGTTCCTACCCCAAATGTGAGTATTGTTGACCTTACCGCCAAATTGAAAAAATCCGTTACGGCGGATGAAGTGAACTCGGTGCTGAAAGCGGCAAGTGAGGGGAGTTTGGCAGGGATTTTACAATATTGCACAGATGAGCTTGTTTCTTCTGATTTTAATGACAATCCACACTCCTCTATCTATGATGTGAAACTCACAAAAGTTATTGACGGCACCTTGCTGAAGCTCTTCTCCTGGTATGATAACGAGTGGGGCTACTCTTCCCGCACGGCGGAGCTTTTGGCAAAGGTGGTATAAAAAGTTTGGAACAGGGGGATTCTTGCGCTGCACCGCCCGCTAAGCGGACGATGCGCCTAAATTCCCCTCTTTAAGCCTTTAGACAGATTATCCCTCAGCACCGAACAGTTTTTTTTCCACCAGAGCGCAGATAAGGTGGATTATCATAATATGCGATTCCTGTATATGGGGGGTGAAGGTGGATGGAACTTTTATCATATGGTCGCAGAGATCATCCATCTTGCACGGTTTTGAACCGGTAAGCCCAATCGCCGCAACCCCCTTTTCCTTGCAAGCCGTAATCGCCTTTAATATATTGGCGGAATTGCCGGAGGTTGATATGCCAAAGAATATATCCCCTTTAACTGCATTCGCATAAATCTGACGCGCAAAAACATCATCATATCCATAGTCGTTGCCTACCGCCGTAAGGGTTGAAGTGTTGGTATTGAGCGCGAGGGCAGGCAGAGCTGGGCGATCAAAGAGAAACCTTGCCACAAGCTCTGCTGTCAGGTGCTGGGCATCCGCTGCGCTTCCGCCGTTGCCCGCCGCCAAAAGTTTGTTCCCCCTCCTATACCCTTCTATTATCAGTGTTGCTCCCTTTTTTATCGCCGCTATAATACTTTCATCCGACACGATATTCTCTTTCACCGCAATGGAACCTAAAATATAGTCGCTTATCTCTTTTTTCATCTTCCCCTCAGAATATTATCCGCGTTTAAGCGTCAGCGTAAAAATCGCACCTTTTTCGCCGTTATGCGCTGAAATCAACCCCTTCATATTCGCCATAGCAACCTTTGATATGTATAAACCCACCCCTGTTCCCTTGTCAGCCTTAGTGGTCATATTGGGCTCAAAGATTTTCGACAGCACATCAGGGTTAATCCCTCCCCCATTATCTGCCACAAGTATAAATATATCGGTTTCATCGGCGCTGATGTCAATAGAAATTTCCCCGTTCTCTTTCTCCTGATGCTCTGCTACAGCTTCAACAGAGTTTATGATGAGCCCCATTAAAACCTGTTTCAGCTCACCCGGCACCCCCAGCGCTTTGGGAATATTCTCGCTGCGTTGGAAGGCAAGTTTTACTCCCGACCGGGAAATAAGGGGTTTTAAGAGCCTAAGTACACTCTCCGCAGCTTCCACTGCATCAAAGGCGACCAATTTTTTTGAGGGGAGAAAAAAGTTACGGAAATCATCTATGGTTTCCGTCATATATTCAATCTGCAGAGTGGTCTCTCTAATGTATTTGTTTAACTTATCATTATCAATTAAGCCGTCTTTATAATCTTCCAACAGGTTATAGGATAACAGACGCATAGCGCTTAACGGCTGTTTCCATTGGTGAGTTATTATATTTACCATATTCCCCATAGTGGCTAGTTTTGATTGCTGCACCAAAAGCTCTTCCTGCTTTTTTAAGAGGAGGGCGGCCTGCTCTTTTTCATGAGACTGTCTTTCCACCTCCTGTTCAAGCGCAAGATTTTCATCTTGCAGAACAAAACGACGGCTGTCTATATCGGTAATATCTATAAATACGAATACAAATTTAGGGGAGTTGAGCATCTTTTTATATGTAAATGAAAAGGTGCGGTATTCGCCGCGTACAGGGGAATAGAGGATGAGCTTAACCATGGAATCGTTTTTTATATAATATTCCGCCTGGGAGAGCCAGTCTCCGTTTTTGGAGTGCAGATACCCTTTTCTGGGAACAAAAAGGGAATCCAAACTCCCGTAACGGTTAAAAAATTCACTCAGATCATCACAGCTGAAAAAGTCCAGAAATTCCTTGTTGGCATATAATAAATCTCTGTCGGTGCCTATTGCCGCCATAGAGGGGATTATATTCAAGAGATAGTGCTCACTCTCCCTCTCCTCGTCTATTTCATATGGGAGGGTATCAATACTTATCCGAACGGTAATATAGAGTTTGCGTTTAATTATCTTCCGTTCAGCTGTAAGCAGAGCATAGAATATAACTCCGTCCCCGCGCAGAGCGGTGATCTCTTCTGAAAAAAACGGAGCGGAGAGAAGTTTTTCATGGACGCGCTTCTTGTCTGAAGAGGCTAGCATAACAATAAAAGGTTTCCCTTTTACATCCTCAATCTTTAGCTTCCATTGAGTTAAAATTTCCGGACTTGCGGTTAAGATCAAGGCCTCGTCGGATAAGATGAGCATATTGCGGGTAAAACTAGCCAAGACGCTTAATGCTTGAAAAGCACTCTCCTGTTCGCATTTCCGCATTATCTCCTTCTCCGCGTCAAATAGAAAGACTGAAAGATGGGTTTTCTCACTATTTTGATAATCAAGGGGGAAAATCCCTAGATGAAACGGTTTCCCATGTTTTATAAAGTCAACAAAACGGGGGGTTCTATCATCTTTTAAAACTTGCTCCGCCAAAAGCGTCCTCTCTTTTTCCCACCCTTTAAGATTGGTCAACTCGCTCTTTTCCCGCCCCATAAATGAACAGAGCTCATCTGAAGGGGAGAAGAAGGCACCGTTTAAAAGATCAATTACTGCGTTTGGCATAATCCGGAATTTTGCTAATTATCCCGAATTTCAAGCCCAAGTATCTCTGTTTCGACAGCCCTTTCAATCTGGGCTATGGCGGCTATAACATCATAGGTGGCGGCGGTTCTGCTTATAAGGGCGCTGTTTAAGGCGATATTGGCATCCAAAAGGTCTGTGGTAGTCGCCTCGCTGTTTTCAAACATATTCTGCATAACCCGATAACTTTCTTGAGCCGCCGTTACCCCCACCTTTGCTACCTTTAGCATCTCCGCCGCTGAAAAGTAGCTTTCATATGCATTATAAACTGCCAGACGCAGCGATTTTCTAAGATCGCTTAAAACCAGCGCCGCTATCTGTTCGCGTTTTGCATTGGCATAGTAGGTGTTATAATCATAGAGTCCTTGAAAGAGATTCCATGTCGCGCTTACGCTAAGAACTCTGGAAGAATCATAACTCGCATCCCGCCCGCCGGTTGGGTTGAGATCATCTCCGTATAAACCGATAGTGTAGCCCGCTGAAAGTTTGGGATAAAAGCTCCCCTTGCCCGCATTTTTAGATAACACGGCGCTCTCGTGGGATAATTTGGCAGCCGCTACCTCACTGCGGTTGTTTTCCAACATATTGTAGAGCTCTATCAACTCGGGAACCGGATAACTGTTTTTAATTGGAATGCTCTGAACCGTTTCACTGTCCGGAATACCCCGCCCTATCAGATATTCAAGCTGCTGTTTGGCAAGGCGCATAGCTATCTGTGCGTTTAAGAGCTGAAGTTGAGTGGACGCTAACTGCACGTCAACCCGCAAAACATCGGATTTGGAGAGGGAACCTACATTATAGGAAACCTCCGCCGTATGTTTTTGCGCTTGCAGCAGCTTTAAGGTCTGTTCCGCTACAGTGTATTGATCACGTGCTTTAAGATAAGAGATATAACCGGATTTAGCCGAGAGGATTATATCTTGACGGGAGATTTTATGGTTTAATTTCTGGATGGAAAGGTTCGCTCCGCTTAAACGGTAGTTGTTTATATCCGTAAAACCGTTAAAGAGGTTTATCCCGAGAGTTAAACTTAAATTGGCTTCCTCACTTGTAACATCAACATCCGTTGAACCGAGCGGCGTAGTTACGGTTTGATTTGAAAGCTCCGCATTTGTATAGGTATAGGATAGATCAGCCTTGGGCAGAAAAGCCGCCCTTGAGGAGAGGCGGGTATAATCCGCCGCATCAATATTTGCCTTTGCCTGCTTTATCTTGTCGCTGTTTTCAAGGGAGAGGTTAACCGCCTCCGTAAGCGTCAGGGAGAAGGCTTGCGGGACAAAGCCTTGCAAAGCAAAGAGAGTTAATGAGAGTAAAAAGAAAATTCTTGGCATTTATATAAGCTCCTGTAAGTATAAGTTCGTATCAGAGGGGAAAATATTTTGAAGTTTTTCATATAGATACACACTTTTTGCGATATTCTTTCATGGCAAGATCAAAAATCCTGTCACACAACAGAATATGCTCTGTCAGAGAGGGCATGGTTCAACAACTTCATAAATTAAAGATACTTTTTCTTGTCAGCATTGTCAAGCACGATATTAACGAGGAGCCTTAATTTTGGGCTTATCGGAACTTCCCCACAAATTGGGCTGTCCTCTCATTTTTTGGGTGGCTAAAGATTGCATCCGGCGTTCCTTCCTCCGCGACAACCCCTCTGTCCATAAAGATCACACGATCGGAAACATCCTTTGCAAATCCCATCTCATGTGTTACCACAATCATTGTTGTGCCTTCCTCCGCCAAAGTTTTAAGAACAGCCAAAACTTCTCCGGTGAGCTCCGGATCAAGGCTTGAAGTGGGCTCGTCAAAGGAGAGGACTTTAGGGGAAAGGGCTAATGCCCTTGCTATTGCTACTCGCTGTTGCTGTCCGCCGGAGAGTTGATAGGGATAAGCGGCGGCTTTATCTGAAAGCCCTGTTTTATTTAGAGCGGAGAAGGCAATCTCTTCCGCCTCTCTCTTTTTCATCTTTCTAACCACAGTTAAGGCTTCCATGACGTTCCGAAGAACCGAAAGGTGCGGGAAGAGGTTAAATTGCTGAAAAACCATCCCCATCTTCTCCGCAACTGAAGCGAGGGTGCGCTTTGATGAATAGATTCCGTTTTCGCATATGGCGATCCCGTCAACCTTAATTGTCCCGCCATCCACCGTTTCAAGCATATTAAGGCAGCGAACCATAGTGCTTTTGCCGGAACCGGAGGTGCCTATAACGGATAGAACCTCTCCGCTCTTTACATTTAGGGAGATTCCCTTCAGCACTTCGAGCTCGGAGAACGATTTTTTAATATCTTCACAAACGATCATCTGTAATAATCCAGGCGCTTTTCAAACCAGATAAAAAAGCGGGTGACAAAGTAATTCAACACAAGATAGACCGCACCCGCCGCAAAGAGGGGGATAATTGAAGTTGTGGCGGCGGCGGCATTGCGGGCGGAGCGGTAAAGCTCCACGACCGCCAATGTGGAAACCAGAGCGGTATCTTTAACAAGGGTGGTAAATTCGTTGCTCATCGGGAGGGCTATCCGCTTTACCATCTGCGGAGAGATTATTTTTAGAAAAGTTTGGATCCGGGAAAAACCCAACACCTGCGCAGCTTCATACTGACCGCGGGGGATAGAGTTAATCCCTCCCCTATAGATTTCGGCAAAATATGCCGCATAATTAAAAACAAAAGCCATGACTGCCGCTGCAAAACGATCAAGATTTATTCCGAAAATGTAGGACGGCGCATAAAACACCACTATAAGCTGCAAAATCAGCGGCGTCCCCCTAAAAACCGCTATATAGTAGTGAAATATGCGCCATATAAACGGGTTTTTGGAGCCTCTCCCCACGGCGATTAGAAGCCCCAGCGGAAGGGCAAAGGCAAGGGTTAAAAAGAATATCTTTGCTAATACCCACGTCCCTTCAAGATAAACTCCCGACCATTTTACAATAGCGTCATAATTCATCTATTTTAGGATAGTTATGTCGCTTCCGAACCACTTTGTTGAAATTTCCGCCAACTTTCCGTCTTGAGCCATCTGGATCAGTGTTTCTTCAACCTTATCTTTCAAGGCAATATCCCCTTTTCTGAAACCAACTCCAAAAAACTCATCCGCCAGGCTTTCGGGGAGTATCCTGTATTTGCCAGGATATTTCTCCACAAAGTTATAGGAGGCAACCACAATATCCATAAGAACCGCGTCGGTAGAACCTGCGTCAAGGTCTGTCATGGCCATCAGATTATCTTCAAACTCTAAAACATTTGCGTTTGCTTTCACCTCCGGATGCTTATTCAATGCTTCGGAGGCGCTTGAATCCCGCTGAAGGGCAATGGTTTTCCCGTTTAGATCCGCCAGGGTGTTTATAGCGGACGCTGCTGGCACTATGATAATCTGTTTGTTGCTCATATACGGGCGGGTAAAGGCGAGGGCGTTTGCCCGTTCCTCAGTTATTGTGAAGCCGTTCCATATGCAGTCAATCTTTTTCGTATTGAGCTCCTGTTCTTTAACATCCCAGAGAATAGGCTGCAACACAAGTTTAACGCCCAGCCTGGAGACCGCCTCTTTTGCAAGGTCAATATCAAAACCCACATGCTCTGAACCATCTTTAAACCCCATGGGAGGGAAGGCGTCATCAAAGCCGAGCACAAATTCTCCTTTCTTCTGAATATCCGCCCAAGAGTTATCGGCGGGATCGGAGGCTTTTTTAACACAGGCGGACGCAATCAAGAGAACGCTTATAACAGCGATTAACACTTTTTTCATATCACAACTCCATAATTATTTAGAATAATTTTAAGGGATATGAAACTTTTGTCAATTGATAGTTTATTATCGCCTTAGACCATTTTTTGCATATGAAATTAAGATTTCACATATATTAATTCCATAATCTTTTGTATTATAGGAGGCAAATCTATTTTACTGTGGGATATACCCCAAAGATCGTGATCGTCCGTTGAAGTTAAAGGCATTTTCTCCAGCAGAGCGGAAAGAGATAAAGCGGAAGCGGATAAGGCAGGGTTTGTTCGGTGGTATATTTTTAAAAGAAAAAAGAAAGAGAGAGAGCATTG
>JAITJJ010000224.1 GCA_031278965.1 Deferribacteraceae bacterium | reverse complement strand
ATTTGTCCGACTGTCTCCCTCAACAAAGTTATAACCGCACTCTTTGCATTTATACCGTTGTTTGCACCGAACAACTCCATTCTTGACTACCGCTTCGCTCTTGCACTTCTTACACTTTGCCATATTGTCATAACTTCTCCCCTATATCTTTATAATAAACTAATGATGAATTATAACATAAATCTATCCATTAGTAAATACTCTCAAAAATTTTTGACTTTGGATAATAAGTGAGTTAAAAATAGTTAGGGGAAAGATGAAGATACTTCTTTATTACTATAATTTAAACAGTATTGGGGGAGCACCCAGAGTATACAGCCGTATCGCCTCCCATTGGGCTGAAGAGAAAGGATATGAAGTGTGCATACTCTCTCACTTCGGTCACCCCAAATCATTTTATCCTATCTCCCCCAAGGTTAGAACAAGAACCGCTTTTCCATTTTACAGCATAAACCCGGGACGTATTCCCAGAAATCTCCTCTCTCCGTTTCTGTTTCCTAAGCTCTTGGTTGTTCTCCTGCAGTTTAAGCCTGATATAATTATAGTAAACAACGCCCCGTATTACGGGGTTATTCAGGCGGTTATCGCCCGTCTGTTCAGGAGGAAGGTGCCGCTTGTTATCTGGAAGCATTCCGGCGTATTTATGAAATCATCATTTCTTTACAAGATAACA
The DNA here is from genome assembly GCA_031278965.1 of Deferribacteraceae bacterium. GTDB lineage: Bacteria > Chrysiogenota > Deferribacteres > Deferribacterales > JAISNW01 > JAISNW01. Next base: position 1,836 of record JAITJJ010000224.1, on the reverse strand, counting down.
AAGCGGTTGCTCTTCGCCACTGCCGATGCCGTAGTTGCCCTTACGGACGGAGATTCCCCTCTCACTCGCAATAAAAACACCTATGTTATAAGAAACCCGATCCCAACAGTATATTCCGCTGAAAAAGGGGAATTTGAGCGGGGGAAAACCGCCCTCTTTGTGGGGAGGCTTGTTCCCCAAAAGAACCTCAATCACCTCCTTAAAGCGTGGGTGATGGCAAAAGATAGCCTCAACGGGTGGAAACTTGTTATTGTGGGGGGAGGTGAGCTTGAAAGTAGCATAAAGGGGTTTGCCCGGAAATTGAAACTTACGGAATCTGTTGTCTTTGCAGGGGAGACGGACAGCGTGGCGGAATATTACAAAACCGCCTCTTTTTTTGTTATGTCGTCTATGCATGAAGGTTTGCCGGTGGTATTGATAGAGGCGCTTTTTTACGGTCTGCCTGCCGTTTCCTACGATTGCCCGTTTGGTCCCAGAGAAATCATTAAACATAACGTAAACGGCATTTTGGTGGAAAACGGGAATATCGCCGCTCTTTCGGAAGCCATAGTAAAAATGGTGCTGGATAATGAATTTAGAGAAAAGTTGGCCGCAGGCACAGCCGAAAGTATGGATAAATTCTCTATGGAGGGGATAGCGGCGGACTGGGATAAACTCTTTTCTGACCTCCTGCCACATTCCAGAAGTTAGCGTTTCAGTGCTCTGCAACACCTCCGCGTTTACCGGAAAGGTAAAGGAAGGCAAGGGCATCCGTTACATCCGGGCTTGATAGCCCCCGTTTTTTCATATCGTCTTTCTTTTCAAGGAGTATCCGCTCTTCCCTAAATGTATAGAACGGGCATACAAGTTCCTCCCTCAATTCGCTATCGTCAGGAATGTCCGCATTTTTAAACCACTTTCCCATATCTCCCCACATCTCCATACATTTATTGATTTATTGAAATATTTCCTTTTGCCTGACGAACCGGAAAACGCCACCCCTGTTACATAGGAAAACTCCAACTGACGCAAGCTGTCCGCAATATCTGCGCCGATACCTGTTTCGTCCACAAAAACTTGGGCGGGATTAAACTCCCCTATCATCTGTGCGATAATGCCGACTGACGTCATTGTGTCAAGTCCGCGAAAGCGCCTTAATAAAAGGAGTTTATAGCCGCGCCCGAGCGCGACGGCGGGAGCGTCCTCCCCGCTCTCCGAAACGCGCCACATCCACCCCCATAACCAGCGGCGCATATTGAGCGCGTCTCCAAGCGAGATCTCACGCTTTGCCGCCATACCCGCCCGATCCGCCGGGATAAACTGTGAACTTCCGGAGCGGAGGGAATCCCCTTTTACCCTAATTCAGAAAAAATCGGAATCATCTCCGAAATCTTATGGGGATTGCCCAGAAAATAAAAGGATTGGTTTTGTCTTTGATACAGCAGTAGATAGGGCGTATTTTAATATCATCATGTTTGCCGCCAAGACTAACGACGAGATTCCTACAGTCGGCTAATATAGTGTGTAAAATCCTTGTTCTTGCATGCCCTGTTCCAAAAAAAGTAACTGTAGTGTAAAAAAACCCTCTTACTAAGAAGAGGGTCATTTGAACCGCCTATTTATTACGCTGGCGGTAAGCGGATCATCCTGATGGAATAAGTAAGAGTAAACTGTAAATTCTAAAGAATCAAAGATTTTTTTGCAAAAAAAATTGGGATATACCCCAAAAATCGTATCATCCGTTGAAGTTAAAGGCATTTTCTCCAGCAGAGCGGAAAGAGATAAAGCGGAAGCGGATAAGGCAGGGTTTGTTCGGTGGTATATTTTTAAAAGAAAAAAGAAAGAGAGAGAGCATTG
>JAITJJ010000203.1 GCA_031278965.1 Deferribacteraceae bacterium | reverse complement strand
CTTGCAGCGGGCGGCATATGCGGCTTAGTGCGGACAACCCCCAGGGGGATGCTGCCTGGAAGCGATGTCTGCAATTTAAGCGTTATGGGCTATGATCCGAAAAAGTATTACTCCGGACGAAGCCCTCTGGAAGCTGCAAGTAAAGGGATAGAACTTGGGAAAAACGATACGGCATTTCGATGCAACCTCGTCACCCTTTCCCCATGTTCCGAAGAGGGTAGGGTATATATGGAGGATTTCAGCGCCCGCCATATATCGGATGAATTGTCCGCTCAAGCGGTGAAACGGCTTTCAACTCTCTTTGAAAAGGACAAACTGGAGTTTTATCACGGTTTAAGCTATAGAAACCTGATGATTGTCCGCAACCCCGTGGAAGCGGAAACAACCCCTCCCCATGATATTGCCGGGAAAGATATTGATGACTATCTGCCGAGTGGAGAGGACGGGCTCTATCTGCGCGGGATTATGCAGAAAGCGTTTGAAATCTTTGACGATTCCCTCCTTCCCGCCAACAGCATATGGCTCTGGGGAGGCGGGAAGCGCCCGTCACTCCCTGCTTTTAAAGAGCTTTACGGGCTCGCTGGCGGTGTTGTGGCGGCGGTGGATCTCATAAAGGGAATTGGTAATTATGCGGGGCTTAAATATATTGATGTGCCCGGAATCACCGGTTATATAGACACGAACTTTGAGGGAAAAGCGGTTTACGGAGCAAAAGCCTTAAAAGAGTTGGACTATCTCTTTATTCATGTGGAAGCGCCCGATGAAGCGGGGCATTGCGGCAGTATTGATGAGAAGGTGAGGGCATTGGAAAACATTGACAGCAAGATGATTCCGGCGCTTATGGAAATTCTGCCGTCATATAAGGATTTTCGCATACTGGTTATGCCCGATCATGCAACCCCAGTGCGTTTAAAAACCCATACTGCCGAGCCGGTACCCGCCTTAATTTACGGAACAGGGGTAAAGGCGGACGGCAACGCCGTATTTTCGGAGTTTATAAAACCTTCGTTTATCTTGGAAGATGGGTATAAGATAGCACAATTCCTCTTTCAGCCGGAGATTATATGCTAGTTGTGGTAAAATTTGGCGGCACGAGTGTTGCCGATGTGGGGCGGATAAAAAATGTTGCCCGAAAGGCGGCGGCAAAAAAAGACGCGGGATATGATGTGGTGGTAATATCCTCCGCTATGGCGGGGATAACCGATCAACTGATAGGGTATCTGAAAGAGATTTCAAAAAATTATTCGCTGCGGGAATACGATCAACTTGTATCCACAGGGGAAACTGCAAATGTACCGCTAATAACTCAAGCTTTACTTGAACTTGGTTATAGCGCCGAATCCTTTACAGGGGTTCAGGCAGGGATCAAAACCAACGACACCCATTCCAAAGCAAGGATAACCGCTATTGATACGGAGCGGATAAAAAGAGCTTTAGGAGAGGGGAAAATCTGTGTTGTAGCTGGTTTTCAAGGTTTCTCCCCTGCAAGCGGAAATATTACCACTCTTGGCAGAGGCGGTTCAGATACCACTGCAGTGGCTCTTGCCGCAGCCCTGAAAGCGGATCTCTGTGAAATTTATACGGATGTGGACGGGGTTTATACGGCAGATCCGCGTGTTGTGCGGGATGCCCGCAAACTCGCCGTCATATCCCATGAAGAGATGTTGGAGCTTGCATCTTTGGGGGCTAAGGTGCTTATGCCGCGCTGTGTTGAATTCGGCATGAATTTTAATGTTGATATTATGGTGCTCTCCTCTTTGGAGGATAAGCCGGGCACCCTTGTAACTTCTAAAGAACTAAATGCTGGTGAATTGCGGCGGAAAGGGATATTTACGGAGGAAAAGATGGAAAAGATGGTTGTTCGGGGGGTGGCAAGCGATAAAAATCAAGCGAAGATTACTCTGCGGGATCTTCCCGACCGTCCGGGAATTGCGGCAGAGATCTTTACAAGGCTTGCCGGAGCAAACGTAAATGTGGATATGATTATTCAGAATATAGCTAAAGACGGGCGGGCAAATATCAGTTTTACGGTTCCTAAAACCGAGCTTAACACCGCCTTGAATACGGTAAACACCTTCGCTGCAGACGTTCCGGGTGTGAGCGCTGAAGCGGACGAAGATATCGCAAAAGTTTCCATCGTTGGAGTAGGAATGTTAAGCCATGTGGGGGTGGCCTCCACTATGTTTCAAACCTTATCCAACCACGGAATTAATATCCTTATGATCTCCACAAGCGAGATAAAAATATCGTGCGTAATAGATGAGAAGTTTACAGAACTTGCAGTGCGGGTGCTCCACGATATATTTATAAACGGGTTGGGGCAGCGCTGACAATATTATGACAAGCGGCTTTGTCGGTTTGCCGTTAATTTATAGAAATTGACAGGTTTAGAAATAAAATTTATAAATAGAAAAGTGTCGTTCATAAGGAAAATTAAATGAACAAATGCAAAATCACAATTTTGAAAAGGCATTTTGACGTCTGATTCACTTATGATAATGTCCCAAATATTCACTTATGATAATGTCTCCTAGTGATGATTTTTATTAACAGATGAATTATTATTTTTTTTGGAGTTATTGAATAAGCATCAGGGCATCTGAATTGACCGAGAGCTGATGCGCCGGCTTTACCGGTTGTATTGGCATAAGCCACACCTCCTGCCGCGTCTGCTGCACCTATATTATAAGCGTTATCTTTTGCGGTTTCTGTCCATCCTATATTTTTTCAAGCTGCTCTGTAGGCGGCATTTCCGAGTCTGCCGCCGGCGTTTGTGTTAGAGCCAGCCCTGTCTTTAAGTGCGGCGGCGGTGATACTTTTGGAGTAATCGTCTTGTGCGCGGTTGTCGGCGAGGCTGGAGGCTAGGGATTGGCGGTTAGGGATAGCTCTGATATTATCTGCGTATGCGATATCTTCGAGTGTTTTTTTACCTTCGGAGGAGGCGGTTTGATGTGCGTTGCCGACGGAGGCGGCGGCTGTGGATATGTCGAGTATGCCCATAGTCATAGCGGCGGCGAGTCCCATGCCTTGCCATCGTGCGTTTCCGTATGTGGTAGCGATTTGCATAGCTCGGTCTGGGAGGAGGAGTAGTTGTTGGATACTTATACCGCCTTTGAGGTCTCTTGTTTTTTCTATTATTTATATGCATTTACGACAATTTGTCTATGCTATCTTATGATAGCATTCAAAAAAGAGCATATAGCCTTTATTTATGGACATTTGCAGCAATTTGTCTATGATATCACATATATTGCCATTTTGCTGAAAATCTATTGGCGACAGTATGTAGCCTGTATTACACTTTTAAGAATATTATTTTAAATTATGGCTATATGTGAAACAAAATATCATAGAGAACATTTTTTACATCTCAATTTTCTATAATTGGATTGACTGTTTAGAAAATTTAGTGTAATTTTTCATAGTTTGTATTTAGGGGTGTCCTTTGGTTGAAGCTAATATAGTTAATTTGGAAAAGAAACGGCGCTCTGAGCTGCGCCATATAAGGGCAATAACTTTTTTAATTATTTTGTTGGTAACGGCTTCCATAGCCTTTTCACTTTGGTATAATTATCAGAATACGGTTGCCACAGTTCAAAACAATATATTAATAAAAGTTAAGGCAATCAATGTTGCTGATTTTACCTATGAAGGATTTATATCTGATCTCGGAGAGCTTTTTGTACTCTCCTCTTCCGGACTTCAGCCCAACTCCAACCTCCCTAAGGAAAAACAGGAGGTCATCACACGGAGCGGCACACGCCTTATCCGCTTGAACCCCACATATCTCACCCGCCTTGTTCACGAGCTTGGAACAGGTTCTGAAAAGATAACCAGAAAGATTGTAAGCAATAACCCCACAAATCCGGAGAATACGGCGGATGCCTGGGAAGCGGCGGCTATTGAGCAGATTGAAAGCGGCAGGATAGATGAAAAATTTGAAATAATAGACGCTCCCTCCGGCGGAGCGGCCGCTGTCCGCTATATCTCCCCGTTTGTCATTAGGGAAAGTTGCGTAAGCTGCCATACTGGTTCAAATGCGGGGGAAAGATACGGCGGTATCTCTGTCACCCTCTCCTATGCCCCGTATTTTGAGATTATAAAGAAAACTTTTATCCCCATAGGGGGCGCCCACATTGCGGTATGGCTTCTGATGCTCTTAATTCTGATAGCCTTCTCAAATTCCATAATCACACAGCTGAAAAAGAAGAACTTGACGGAGGATGCCCTGTTAGACACTACAGCGGAGCTCAACAAAGAGATAGAGATTTGCAACGAATTTGAAAATGAGCTTAGGGAGAGCAGAAAACGCTTTCAGGAGTTGGCGCAGAAAGATCCTCTTACAAACCTGTTTAATCGCCGCCGCTTCTTTGAACTGGCTGCCACAGAGATAAAGCGCATGCAGAGGGTTGGCGGGATAGCAACCCTTGCTATGCTTGATATAGATCATTTTAAACGTTTTAACGATACATACGGTCATATTGCAGGGGATAACTGCCTTAAATCCATTTCAAGCAAAATTCGCGAGATTATCCGCGAGATTGATGTTGTCGCCCGATACGGCGGGGAAGAGTTTATATTTCTCTTCCCTCAAACTCCGTCAGATTATGCGGTGGGTGTTTCTGAAAGGCTGCGTGCCGGCCTTAGCGCCGCTCCCATTAAGCTGGAGGATGGCAAAATAGTCTATATCACCGTAAGTATAGGCTTTACGGAAATCGATCCGGAAAAAATAGCTGAAATTCACCATGAAGCGGCTATACATACTGCAATTAATGAGGCGGATACCGCCCTCTATCACGCAAAGATAACCAGGAATGCCACAGTTGATTTCCGCACCATAGTTGAGGCGGAGGCTATTGTGGCGGCGGCTGAAGCAAATTCAGCCGCAGAGCAGGCGCAGGCGGCGGAAGTGGAATTTAAAGACCCGTCAAACACAAAAGGGAGTGTTCATGCACACAAACATGAGGAGGACTTGCAGAAAATTGCTCTACGCTCCTCCCAAGAACCAGAACCTTCAAAAGATGAGCCGACACCGTCAATAGCGGATCTTCTTACGGATTTCTCCCCTTTATCAACCGTTGAACCTAATGAAGAAACTCTGCCAGAAAACCCTCTTGAACCTGAACTGGCGGAAATTGAGTCTACCGAACCTGAAATTGCGCTTAAAGCAACCGCTGCTTTGGAAGAAACACCGAAAGAGCTGGAGTTTGTAGAGTCTGCACCGGAAGAGTCTGCACCGGAAGAGTCTGCCATAGTCGGCGAGTCGTCTGCTGAAGAGCCTGCAGAGCCGGTTTCTGCTCAAGATATTGCGGAGGAGAAAACGGAAACAAGCAATAGCAATAAGGAAAACCCACCCCCGCCTATCGAACCGATCTCCCCGGAAGGCTTTGTTTTGGAAGAAGACGAACCTATCAATAAAAAAATATAGCTTGCTTTCAGTTCCGGATATTCCATTTAAAGGCGGGCGGGGTAGTCTAAAATTCCCCTTCACCCTCACAGTAACTCCTTTTCGCTTGTGGTTCGGAGTTTTTGAACAGTAATACGCTAAAATACTATTATTTTTTTGCGATAAGCAGAAAGTTGGGGCAGTTTACGGTATGCTTATACACACCTAAGTCGGCAGCCACACAAGGTCTTGAATAGGTATTGTTTCGTTGTTTTTTTCTGTGGGTTGTGTCATAATAACTCCGTCCTGAAATAATAATAGCGTAAGAGCCGTCGGAGGGTTATATGTATTCAAAATGGGAAGAGATGTATAAAAAGAGCATTTCAAAAGTCCCCGAACGCAAAAAAGAGTTTCAGACCACCTCTGGTATAAAAATTAAGCCGTTCTATACTCCGGAAGATGCGGGGGAAATTGAAAATGTAACAGAAAATTATAATAAAAAGCTCGGTTATCCGGGGCTTTATCCACTTACTAGAGGGGTACAAACCACTATGTATCGCAGCCGTTTTTGGACTATGCGGCAGTATGCTGGGTTCGCCACTGCCGAAGAATCCAACAAGCGTTACCGTTTTCTTTTGGGGCAAGGCACAACGGGGCTTTCGGTGGCTTTTGACCTGCCCACGCAGATAGGCTATGATTCCGATGATCCTCTTGCACGGGGAGAAGTTGGAAAAGTGGGGGTAGCGATAGATTCTCTTGCGGATGTGGAAACGCTTTTTAACGCCATTCCTCTCGATAAAGTTTCAACATCTATGACCATAAACTCCACCGCATCTTTTCTTTTGTCATGTTATATAGCGGTAGGGGAGAAACAGGGAGTGCCCTCATCAAAGTTGTCCGGCACCATCCAGAACGACATATTAAAAGAGTATATAGCTAGGGGCACCTACCGTTTCCCCCCCGCAGAATCCATGCGGATAATCACTGACATCTTTGCTTACTGCAAAGACAATGTTCCCCTCTGGAATACCATAAGTATAAGCGGCTATCATATACGGGAGGCGGGCTCCAATGCCGCGCAGGAGATTGCCTTTACCTTGGCTGACGGGATAACTTATGTTCAGTCTGCCATAGATGCGGGGCTTGACGTAGATCAGTTCGCGGGGCGTCTCTCCTTTTTCTTTAACTGCCATAATAACTTCTTGGAAGAAATATCCAAATTCCGTGCGGCTCGCAGAATCTGGGCGGATATTATGGTCAACAGATTTAAAGCGAAAGACCCGCGTTCAACAATGCTCCGTTTCCACACTCAAACCGCCGGTTGCACTCTTACCGCTCAACAGCCTGAGAATAATATTGTGCGGGTGGCGGCGCAAACCCTTGCGGCGGCTTTAGGGGGGACACAGTCTCTGCACACAAACTCCTTTGATGAAGCCCTCGCCCTTCCCACAGAAAAATCTGTTCAGATAGCTTTAAGAACACAGCAGATTGTTGCCAATGAAACAGGGGTTGCAGACAGCATTGACCCCCTTGCGGGAAGCTATCTTATTGAATCATGGACAAGCCAGTTGGAGGAGAAAGCCCGCGTCTATATAGAAAAGATAGATGAGCTCGGCGGTATGCTACGCGCCATAGAGTTGGGCTTTGTTCAAAAAGAGATACAGAACAGCGCTTACGATTATCAGATAGCCATTGAGAAAAAAGAGCAGATCATAGTTGGCGTAAATGAGTATAAGGTTCAGGAAGAGGCTCCCAAAGATCTATTGCGCATAGATGCAAGTGTGGAAAAAAATCAGTGTGAAAAGTTGGCGAAACTAAGGAGCGAAAGGAGCGCTGACACCGCTGATTCCGCCGTTCAAAACCTTATAAAAGCCGCCAAAGAGGGAACAAATGTAATGCCTCATATGGTAAACGCCGCCAGGGCTTACGTTACCATTGGCGAGGCAATGGGGGCGCTCCAGACAGTTTTCGGGGAATATACTGAAAACGTAGTTTTATAGACAAACTATACGGGAAAAGGAAAACCGTTTTTTACAATGCTTTTGGTTCATGCTCCGCACCCTTGGCGGATATATTTATTTTTTCCGGCATTGCTTAACTTAATGAAGTGCCTGTGCTTAAATCCTGGCTTTTGAGAACACGTGAAGAGCCTATAGTATCAAGGGTTTAAGGCAGTTTTTAGTGAATAAAACCGTAGCGGATTGCTACTTTTTAGACAGATTTCATATTTTTTTAATAATTTTAGTTTTCAGCTCTTTTTAGTATCACCTAATATATTTCTTATCTCTCCGATGCCGAGAAAGGTTCGACTGAAATCTATCCGCAGTTTCTCCTCTGTATCTTCCAATATATCGTCTGTGTGGTCAAACACGTATGTATTTCCGTATATAAATGTGCCGACCTCGTTTAGGGTTTCCGTTATAGCTGCTGCAGAGTATTCTAAATTCCCGAAACTATAACGATGAGAATGTTAATAAGGTGATTTTATGCTAGTTTTGAGATTATCCTTCTCGTTATATTTTTATAATTGCAACAAGACAAGGAATTCCCCAAAAGCATTGCCATCAGTGAATTTCAAGCTATTCTCGTTACAAATCGGCGGGAATTTACGGAATATTTGTTCTCAAGCCTGTATTGCAATATCCTTGCTACGACTAATGCTATAAAGCAGATTAAGAAATGCACTTCTATATGCTCCTGTCTTGATAGTTATACAGGATGGGTTTCAAGAGCGCTCTTGGTTACCTTAAACGCCTCTTCTATTTTCCAGAGACCCTTTCTCTATAATCTCCTCGTCTTTTTTATCAATTTCGCTGGTCACTATGGCATAGTAACCGTCATACTTCTCATCTTCCGACAGTCTCTCACAGTCAAATGTTGGGATTGCTTTCGTTATCTCTCCCGTTTTATTATCAAAGACCATCCTCTTAACATACTTCGCCGCTCCATAGGAGGTTGCTCTATTGTATTTGCCTGGATTATTCACCATGTCGCGTGCTTTAAGGACAGTTTCACTCCTCTCCGCCTTAGCACGCTCTGCATATTCCCTGCCGTAAAATAATTACCTGAAGCTTGGTATTTCTAAATAGCGCAGCAAAGCAACTATTTTATCCCAAGCTATATATTTTTCTTTCATTATTTCATTAAAAAGACTATAAGTTTGTATTGTTTATATTTTGGAGCGAATAATGAATAAGTTTATAGGCGCGGTTGTTGTATTAGCATTGATACTTGCGGGAATTTATTTTGGAGTGCGTTTTGCTACGGCCTCCAAGGCCAAAGCTATACTCGCTGAATATCTGGACGGGGTGGGGGAATGGAGCGTTGACAGCACATATTATAACCCATTAACTCAAGAGGTTGTTGCAAACGGGTTTAAGACTATTTTAGATGACGAAACGGAAATTACCATAAAAACCGCTAAGATTTCCGGCTTTAATCAAACAGGGGATGAACTTGCCGGTTCAGGTAAATTTGAAGATATCCGAATAGATACTGACAGCGTTGAGCTTTCTATTAAATCTCTTTCTTCCCCAAAAATTGTTTTTGACAGAGAAGCTCTGTTGAAATTTAAGGAAGACCCTTATTCCGCAACTCCCTTAAAACAGTTGGCCGGCTTTAAAATGGAAGGGCTTAATATTGCCGCTTCCGGGGATTCCATTTTCTCCATAGAAAGCATAGTAGGCGAAGGAAGCTATGAAGCGGACGGTAAAATTCTCCCTTACCCTGCCGTAGGCAACGCCGTTATTAAAAACATTGTTTTTTATACAAAAGACAGAGAGTATAGAGTAGAAAAAACTACTTCCTCCTCCGCGTATAAAGACGGAGTTTATGATGCAAAGATAGATATGGACAGTCAGGAGCTTTTTGCTCTTAACGCCGCCTATGCTGTGAGCGGGTTGAGCGATGCCCCCCTTTCAGATGATGCGGAATACCTTTTAACCCTTATCAGTTCCGAGACGAATTATACCGACCGTTCCCTTATAAATGTTCTCTTGGACCAATATATAAAGGGTTCTGATACAAGCCGCGAGGAAGCGGTTGATCAGTTAATGCTCTACGGAGCGCTGTTGACAGAACGCATTAAAAACGGGGATATTTTCTTAGAAAACTTGAGTTCTTTCTTAAAAGATCCCAGGACATTGACGATTAAAACCAATCCAGCCGAGCCTGTCGCAATGGATTCTCTAAACGCAATAGATGAACTCGGGCTCTCTGTCTCCTTTAACGGAGGAGAGCCTTTCCTCATTCAAGAAGGTGAATGAGCGGGATATAGAAAATTTTATCTTCCGCGGTTCTTTAAGGTTTAGCTCCGCGCGTTGTTTGCGCAGACAGCTGTGAATTTGGAGGCGAATTATGGCGCTGATTGAACGGGTTGTCGTGATTAAACTTCTAAAGATTTTGGGTGTTCTGGTTGGGTTAGCCATAGTGATAGCGGCAGTTTACAACGCGGGAAATATTGTGGTAACCCTCCCCACCTTTCAAAAGACAAGGGGAGCTCCCACGCAGTTTAATCGCTTCTTTTCCGAAATTAAAGTAAACGCGGACAGCACCTATTCCATACAGTTAAGAGATGTGGTGGCATCCGCCCGAACAGATACGGAGGGTCCGAAATACTTTAGTATGGACGTAACGGTTTCTACGCCTTCAAAAAAGTTTGCGGAAAGTGTTTCATCAAATCCTGAGGCTGCAATAAACGTCATTAGGAGCGTTATGGGGAGATACGGCTTTGATGAAGTTAAATCCGTTGAGGGGAAAGAGCACCTTAAACGGGAGATTAAAAACTCCTTATCCCAGAGATACGGCATAACTGATATAGATGATATATATTTTGAGCAATTTTATCAGTATTGAGCATGCTCCCATTAGATACCCCCCTTGAGTTTATCAATGAGATAGATATGGCTAGAGCGGATGCATGCCTTGCTTCGAAACTTGGAATCTCCCGCAGTTATGCCGCAGTTCTTATAGAGAGTGGCTATATTCTGGTAAACGGCAAAAGGTGGAAGAAGTCCAGGCATATCTCTCTGGGCGCCCATATTTCCGTTGAATTTCCAAAAGAAGAAGCGGTTGATATCACCCCGAAAGATATTCCGTTTGACATACTCTTAGATGAACCTAAATACACCATAATCAATAAACCCAGCGGAATTGCGGTTCACCCCGGACCTGCCCACCTTAATGATACCCTTGTAAACGGGCTTTTATTTAAACTGAGGATTAACGATGCAGATGCAGGCGTGCGTCCGGGGATTGTCCATAGGCTTGATAAAGATACTTCCGGACTTATGATAGTCACAAAAGACAGACAGGCGCGGGAAGTATTCGGAAAACTCTTTTCTGACAGAAAGATAGATAAATATTATCTCTGCATAGCCCACGGAAAGACGGATAAAAGAAAGTTCGTTATAGACGCTCCCATAAGACGGGATAAAATTCACCGCAAACGAATGGGGATTTATGCGGATGGTAGAGAGTCTCGGTCTGAAGTAGAGGTTTTAGAGGAATATAAAAAAGGATTTTTGGCGGAGGTCAAACTGTGTACCGGCAGAACTCACCAGATACGGGTTCATTTTAAGCATATAAAACACCCCTTAATAGGCGATGAACTTTACGGAGGGAAGAGCGCTCTTTTTCACCGTCAAGCCCTCCACTCCCACAGGCTAGTCTTTACAGACCCGTTTAACGGGAAAGCTGTTAATATCACTTCAGACATTCCTGATGATATGAAAGAACTGAAAGAGAGGCTTGCAAAGCAATAATACCGTCTGGGGATTTTGACAGAGGTTTTCGTTTTTAGCCAAAAAGAACTCTTAAAAAAACTATCTCTTGATTATATAGGAGTTTAGTCTGCTCCCCTATGGGAATTTCAAGGTTATAATCCATAAATATTGACTGCTGGAGCTCGCCTTCCGCGCCTTTTATCGCCTCCTTAAAGGCGGCATAAAGTTTCAGTTTTTCTGCAACCCATATGGGAAAGTATCTGTCAAAATCAAAAGTTTCAATATCTATGAGAGAACCTGTAAAGAGCTTAGAGTCTTTAACAAAACTCAAAAGAGGTTCATCGCGGTTTTGAGCATCGGTTTCTTCAAAGAGCGCCAGAGAACCGGAGCTATCGCTTTTGAAGTGAATAAGTTTATGTTTCGCACTTTCCGCCAACACCAACCCCAGACACTCTTTTCCCATATAATTTACAGTAGTCTGCTCCATATCATTTTTCCCGCCGTCACAATTAAGTATAGTAACCTATCTGACAATTGGCAACTGATTTTTAGAGCAGAAAAAGAGCGTAAAATAAGCTGCATATATTGAACGAGCGACACCCTTTATCTTGCAAGAGTATCGTGCCGTTTCCCGCCCGAATAAACTTCCTCCGGGTTATAGTATGAAAGGGGGTGGATTTGTTCAGAGAAACCTTTCGGATAAACCCCCAGCAGATCCTCAACTATATAGGTAACATTAGTGATCAGAACAGGCTCTTTGCGCTTATAATAAATGGCAAGGTCTTTTTTGCAGTCATTAGGCGGCAGTATGAAGAACGGCACGTCAGACATATATCTTGATATAAGTCCGTTGGTATGCCCGCTAAAATTGGATAGATCAAAAACTTCCTCACCGTGATCCGCCACATAGATTAAAAAAGCATTATTCTCTCCCGCAATCTCAGCAAATCTGGCTATCAGCGAATCAGTATAACGGATGGAATTGTCATAATGATTAACTTCACGATAGTGTTTAAGGGCAAAACCGCTTAAACCGTCCTTATCGTTAAAATAACGGAACTGCTTAGGGTAGCGCCTGCCGTAACCGGTATGGCTTCCGATCAAATGAACAAAAACAGCTTTTCTCCCCTCACCTTTTAAGGCAGATTCCACAAGAGAGATAAGCATTTCATCAAACTGCCCGCGCATAATATGTTTTTCATATTTAACTCTGGACGCCACAGACTGTATGGGGGTATCACCGGAGCCCAGCGTGGGCTGATTGCTTATCCAGTAAGTTTCGTAACCGCTTTGCGTCAGAATGTTTTGAAGGGAACCGTTGAGCTCATCGTAAGCATTGAACATCTTTAATATAGCGGCAATAGTGTGGGCGTCTGTGGTAACCCCCGTCAGACGGATAAACGGAAGTTTATCCGTAAACGGAGTAGTATCCCTAAAGTAGCCGTAAGCCTTCATATGTAAGGCGGAGGCAGATTCTCCCACAATGAAAACAAGGTTATAATCGCCTCCAACAGCGTCAAATTCCACCTGTTTGTCTTTGATTTTCCTAAGATCCTTTAAGTTCTTTATTTCATTTTGATAATTTATATAAGCTCTTTTTGTGCGTTGGAAAACGGAATTTTTGAAAGTATCGGTCCTTACGGTTATAATAAATATAGGAATTAGCAAGATTGACAGATATTTCAGTCTGTTTTCAGTATAAAGCCCCGTTTTGCGAAAGAATATTGATGATAAAATAGGCAGCGCTACGTATAGCATAAAGACAGGAATCTTATGGGTATAATTTGCAATAAACTCCGCAGCTTCGCTTGAATCAGTATTAAAGATGGCAAAAAATGCGTTTGGGTTCATTGTTTCCCCAAAAAGAATCATCACCACAGCAGCAGGGAGGGAGAAAAAGAAAAATATAAAGTTTGCCGCAAAAATATAATAACCGCTTCTTTTTACGAACAGCAACGGGAAAGTTGTAAAAATACCAAGAAACAGATGTGCAAAAAGAACCGCAAAGTATAGGTTGTTACAAAAGAGATTTAGTATGCCATAGGCCAGAAGAACTAAATTAACAGCCAGATATGCCTTGAAAAATGAGGCGATTCTGTTTAAGCGTAAATTTATCATTTCGTTTTTCCCAAGTTAAAATATGTGCAAGCTGCTTGTTTAAATTAAATGCTCTTGCGGCGGCTAAGCCCTATATGCTGCCCTTTTTGTTCATTTCAAGGAGTCGCTTTTAAACGTTGGTTTAAAATGAGCGAAAAAAGCGCTAAAATCTTTCAAATCGTAAAAACCTTGGAACATCTCTATTTACAAAATACTAATTATCCTTTTTCAGCACAAGGTTTTTTTCAAATGTGCCCAAAAATCCGATCATTTTATTAAAGGAACGTTTATAAAGCGGCAGTTAATTAATTTTGAAATAAAATGATTGCAATAACCACGCTTTTTTCATATAATCTGTTAGTTGGCGTAAGGTGGCATGGCTATGAAAAAAGGCTTTTCTCTTATTGAAATAATGATTGTAATGGTTGTGATAGGCATTGTCGTCGGTTTGGGGATTAAAGGGAGCGCCCTTATTAACACTTCAAGGATCCGTGCCGAGATTGCAAAGCTACGTAATTTTGAAACAGGCTTTGCAAGCTATTTTTTAAGACACAACTCCCTGCCGCCTAATGATAATGTCAGCATCTCTTCTTTCAGCTGCTTTAAAACAGATAACCTTTTGTCAAGAAAAGTTGTTATTATTGAAGATACGCCCGCCGCTTTTGCCGAAGGGGGCGGATCTTGGTCTTTCTGCACAAATATAGCGGCAGACGCCACAACCGGCAGGTTTATCCCGGGCGATAATATTACCGTAGAAAATGCTGGCGGCATTGCGGGAAACACAGGGAGGCTGAATCGCGAGCTCATCTGTAATATCGAAGGAATTTTGGATGACGGGAATCTTTACCACGGCGCGGGAAGAACGTTAATTAACGGCGTATCCTCTTTCTTAGACAATTGCGAGGATCCCGCGAATAAAAGTAATTATACGGAATATTTGTATTTAGCTTTTTCCCCCAACTCCCAGATACCAACCCAATAAAGCCCTGCAGCCTGTAAAACAAGTTTGAAACGGACGGAACAGGAGCGAAAAACAGCGGCGGCATAATGTCATGCAAGGAAGCTGCCGTATATTTAACCGCACAGCTTCCCGCATGTTTAACCCCAAAACCTAATTTGCATATTTATGTGTTTCTTTGCCAAGCACCGGAAAGTTTTCACATACAAACAGATATACCAGAGCACCTATCGCCACAAGACTTAGACTTATTATAACTTCACTTATAGCAGGGAGATATAACGAGCCGGCGTTCCTTGCCATTCCCGTGACAACCACATTGAGTCTATTAAAAATCAACCCCAGGTTTGTAAGCACGCCAAAAACCGCCAGCCAAGCCCTGTTGTTTGCCAAACGACTAAAACAGATTATCAAGGGTATGATTATGCCGATGACAATTTCCGCGATGAAAAGATAGCTTTCAATGTTGCCGTCCGTCAGGTAGCCGATTTTACCGCGCGCTATCAGGTCGCATACCTTTATTACTAAATATGCCAACATCACCCATCCGCCAATCCTTACAAGTTTTTTCAAAACTCCTGTCTCAATTTTATGTCCGAACGCTTTTGATGCCAGAGACGATTCCACCACCACCATTGCCGGTCCAACAAAAAATGACGACATAAGAAAAAAGAGAAATATAATCGGCGACCACCACAGAGGGTATAGCTTACCGTCCATCATAAGATACAGCGCTCCCAGCGACGCCTGATGCATTGTGGGGATCATAATGCCTATAATGATGAGAGCGGGCATAATTTTTTTGAAGAAGTTGTGATATTTTTTACCGACCCGTTCGGTAAAAATCTCCCCAAACTCCAATATTTGCACAACGGTATAAGCGGTAATACAGAGAAATACTTCAAAAAGAACGGAGGAATGCCCCCAAGAAACAAACGGACGCCAAAAATTGAACCACTGCCCAACATCAAGCAGCAATCCCACGGCTACCAGCAAATACCCTATTAATGAGGTCAGCATCGCCCCGCGAGCAACCGGCTTGAGACAATCTATTCTTAATACATATATTAAAAATGCAGTTGCGTATCCGCCGCCGGCAAGGGCTACCCCGCACATTACGTCAAAGGCAATCCAAAACCCCCAAGGCCACTCGTCATTCATGTTTGTCACTATCCCCAGGCCGGTTATAAGCCTATAAGCGATAAGAGCAAAACCCGCCAGAGAAATGGCAATAAGAATTAATCTTACGGGAGTTATGGTAAAAGACCACTTTTGTTTGGATATATCATTAAGCATTGTTGCCCCCCTCACTGTCGTTTGCCTTCATCTGTTTTTCGGCGGCATTTTTTTTACGGTACTTATTGATAAAATAGATACCGGTGAGAACAAGCCCCCATGCCGCACCCAATATCGGAGTAAGCGACATATATCTGGAGGTATACGCCGCAGCGGGTTTATCCGATATATCTGTCTTAAATCCCAACTGCGCAAAAGGAACATCCGATAAGTAAAGCCAGTTTGTGCCTCCCGCTTCATTTTCTCCGTAGATGTGCTTGATATATGCCGAATTTGAATCGATTCTGAGCTTTGCTTCCACTAAAAGCTCATCTCTGTCTCCATACTGCATAACTTGTGTCGGACAAACGGAGACGCACGAAGGTTTTTCATTGTTAATCACACGAAAATAGCACATCATACACTTTGTTACTACAGGGAATGCTTTGCCCCACTCAAACTTTGGAATTTCAAAAGGACAGGCAACCATACAATACCGACACCCGACACATAGGTTTGAGCGGTAGACAATCACACCCTCTTCGGTTTTTCTGAGAGCACTTGTAAAACAAGCGGATGCGCACGAAGGGTGTTCGCAATGGAAGCACTGTTTTTTTACAAATCTCAAGGCGTTGCAATTGTCCCGTGAGATATTATATTCTTTTACCACCGTCCAGTTTTCGTCCGCTAATTTGGCAGCTTTCCCGTTTACGGGAGCTTTATCCGACCATTTATTTTCATTATACAACTTACAGGCGACATAACAGCTGCCGCACCCGATACACTTTGTTAGGTCTACAAGGACACCTTTTGACATTTTTGCCCCCCCTTATGCCAAAGCTTTTTTTGCAGTCAAATGCATACTGCGATCAATGTAGTGGGTATGCAGTAATTTATGCGCCAACTCTCCGCCAGGTTCTCCAAGATATATCTTATACATTTCCAAGATTTCATCGTTTTCATGGCTCAACCGTTTTACGGATTTTTCATCGGCGGTGTAAAGGGAATTAATTCTTGCCGCGCGAACAGCATCCGAAGGAGGAAGAGCGCTTCTGGGCTGACCTCCGCCGCTTATGCACCCTCCGTAGCAAGCCATAAATTCTATGAAGTGCCAAGGCGCATCTCCGTTTCGGACCCTTTTCAAAACTTCTCTGGAATTAGCCATACCGGTAACCACGGCGACACGCAGTTCGCCGACATTGGGTATTTGAAGGACCGCTTCTTTAACCCCCTGCAGCCCTCTGACCGGCGTAAGATTAAACAGTGCATCGGGCGGACGTTGCTCGGTGAGCATATAATAGCCCGTGCGAACAGCAGCCTCCATTACACCGCCGGTAACGCCAAAAATTGCTCCCGCCCCGGAGTATTCGCTCATAAGGGGGTCGTAGCTTGCAGACGGAAGATTGTTGAAATCTATATTTTTTATTTTAATTAACCGTGCAAGCTCGCGGGTCGTAAGCACATAATCCACATCGCGGATATTTTCGTATCCGGTTATATAGGCGGAGCTGTTAAATTCATGCCTAGCCGCTTCAAACTTTTTGGCAGTGCACGGCATAATCGCAACGGAAACTATTTTTTGAGGGTCAAGATTTCGCTCTTTCGCGTAATACGTTTTTATTAATGCACCCTGCATTTGCATCGGAGATTTGGCGGAGGACAAATTTTCAAGGAGATCGGGGTAAAAGTATTCACAAAATTTTACCCAACCCGGGCAACATGAAGTAAATTGCGGCAAAGGGGCTTTTATCTGCCCAACGACACGTTTTACAAGTTCATTTGCTTCTTCCATGATTGTAAGATCCGCTGCAAAGTTGGTATCAAGCACAGAATCAAAGCCCAGCGCTTTCAGGGCCGCCACTTGCCTGCTTTCAACATTTATTCCGATTGTCAGCCCGAATTCTTCACCCAGCCCAACTCTGGTTGAAGGAGCTGTTTGCACAACCACATGCAGATTTTCATTTTCCAGAGCATGTAAAACGCTCTCTTTTTCATCGCGCTCGGTTATGGCGGCGGTGGGACACCAAAGGGTGCATTGCCCGCAGTGGATACAAGGGATATCATCTTTAAGCGGCAACTCGTAGTTAAACAGGACAGCTTCTGATTTTTCACATACTTCCGCACACTGTCCGCATAAGATACATTTTCTGTCATCCCTGGTTATTGACGGATTTCCCCTGTCAATGGGGATTCTTCCCCGCACCTGCACAGGATAGTTTCCCGGTATGTTGTATTGCTCCGGCAGCCACCCTTCGCCTCCAGATACATTACCGTCGCTGCACCCTGTCGCCGCTGTCGCAGCCCCGACCGTTAGGCAGGTTCCCAATGTTTTTTTTAAAAAACTTCGGCGGGAGCCATCAATCTCTCTCTCTTCTCTTTCCGACATATTTTACTCCTTGATGGTATTAAAAGAGATTTTTTCCAAAATCCCTGTCATTTTTGCGATAACAATCCCATAATTCGTAATCGGGACACCGCACGCACGCGCACGCTTAATTCTGCTCAACATATTTTTCCTGTTAAACATACAGCCGCCGCATTGAATGATCAGATCAAAGAGCGACAAATCATCAGGAAAATCATTGCCTGCGCAAACTTTGATTTGTATTTTATTTCCGAATTTATTTCGGAGCATCCTCGGTATCTGGATACGCCCGATATCTTCGTTCAACGGTTTATGGGAACATGCTTCGGCTATTAAAATGTTGGAATTTCCGTTAAGATGTTCAAGAGCGTCCGCCCCGGAGATATACTCATTTATATCCCCCTTATAACCCGCCATTAGAACAGAAAAGGATGTAAGCATACTTTCCGCGGGTTTCAAATCGTAAACTTTCTTAAACGCCTGCGAATCAGTTATGATAAGTTTCGGAGCGGAAGAGAGCACTTTTAAGGCATCTTCCATTTTGTCTGTCGTGGCGCTGACAACTACTGCTTTTTTATCTAATAAGTCTCTCAAAACCTGAACTTGCGGCAATATAAGCCGGCCTTGCGGCGCCTGAATGTCCTGAGGCATTATAAGCAGAACAAGATCGCCCTCCGCCGCAAGTTTCCCCGTAATGCTGCGGCGCTCCATTTTGTCTGCATAATCGGCTGCAAGCATTGAAATAAAGTCATCCACCCCTTCTCTTGCAAAGGCGTTAAGGATGATTGGCTCCCTTCCGGCGCTTTTTCTTATGGCATCCGCCAGGGAAGCATCTCCGTTAAAATCCCCGAAACTATTTATGACAGGGTACACATCCACTTCATTTTTTTGAAATAAATTAAGCCACTCAATTTCATGGTCAATATTTTTACCGGAAAAGATGATAATGGCTATATCGGTTTTTGCCGCAACTATTTTTGACTTTTTTAGTCTTTTCGCCCCAAGGTGCCCAAGTTCGTCAAAACCGGCGGTATCAGCAAGGAGACACGGTCCCAGCCCGTATAATTCAATTGATTTATATACAGGATCGGTGGTGGTACCCGGTATGGGAGACGTGATTATCAGATCTTGATTCAGTATGGCGTTTATCAGCGTTGACTTTCCGGCATTACATTTACCGAAAACGCCTATGTGCACTCTTTCGGACATGGGAGTTCCCTGCAAGCTCATACATGCCCCCCCTAAAACCTGAAATCACGTTTGCCGTTATTAATTTCAGAAATATAATATTGTGCTTTTTCCCTAACCCGCTGGCTTTTGATCCCATTTAATTCATCAGTCAGCACCTTTTCGCCTTTTCGCCTTATTTCTTCCGACGCGTAGTCTTTAAGATATTCTTTTAGGGTGATTACGGCGTTTGGTTGGCAAACATTGACAATCTCCCCATTTTTTACAAGACTCATAAACCTGTCGCCGGTTCTCCCTTCTCTGTAGCAGGCTGTGCAAAAAGAGGGAATATGCCCAAGGTCTATGAGCCATTCGATTATTTCACTCAGCAGACGTTCATCGTTTACCGAAAACTGTGAAGTATTTTTATCCCGTTTGCCGCCGTAACCGCCCACACTGGTTAAAGAACCGCCGCTTATCTGACTCACCCCTACCCGCAAGAGTTCTTCGCGTGTTTTCTGCGATTCTCTGGTAGAGATAATAATACCGGTGTATGGAACAGCTATTCGCAATATGGCAATTATTTTTTTTAATGTTTCATCGCTAGCTGATTTTTCAAAATCATCAATGCATATATCATCCGCCGGACGTATTCTGGGCATGCTTATTGTGTGGGGACCCACTCCTATAAAGTCTTCAAGGTGCCTTACATGCATCATCAGAGCAGCTACATCGTATTTATAGGCATTAAGCCCCAGCAAAACACCGAGCCCGACATCATCTATCCCCGCCGTCATCGCCCTGTCCATTGCTTCGGTATGATATGCGTAATCGCTTTTAGGACCGAACGGATGAAGTTTTTCATATAGTCTTTTGCTGTAAGTCTCCTGAAAAAGTATATAAGTGCCGATACCCGCGTTACGCAAAGCCTTGTAATTCTCCGCAGTTGTTGCAGCCACATTTACATTTACGCGGCGTATTGAACCGTTTTTGTTTTTAATGGAATATATCGTGTCAATACTTTCAAGTATATATTCTATGGGATTATTTTTAGGATCCTCCCCCGCCTCAAGTGCCAGACGTTTATGTCCCATATCCTGCAATGCGATTACTTCACTGCGTATCTCCTCCTGTGTGAGTTTTTTCCTTGCCATTTTTTTGTTAGAACAGTGGTAGGGGCAGTAAACACAACCGTTGACACAATAGTTTGAAAGATATAGCGGAGCAAACATTACGATTCTGTTGCCATAAAATTTTTGTTTTATTTCTTCGGCTATTCTATAAAGCTCATTGATAATTTCAGGAGAATCGCTCTCAAGAAGAACGGATACCTCTTTATAATCAAGCCCTTTATGTTCACTTGCCTTAGCTAATATGTCGTTTATTAAGGCAAAATTGTTTTTATTTTCAGAAGCACTCTCAAGAGCGGAAAGTATCTCTTCTTCATTAATAAAATCAGACGCTTTATAAGATTTGCTGTTATACATAATTCCTTAAAATTAACCCTATATTCCGGAATAAAATTGTTGACACAATGGTTTAAATATAATAATCGTGTTACAATTTAATAATTTCGTGCTACGATTTAGGGATTATATATAAGATATTTTAAAAGTCCAGAGTTTTTTTTGACTACTATGTGCAAACTATTGGATACGGATTGGGGTGAATATACAAATTATCGGGTATTTATTAATGAACGAAATGTTTGAAAACATAAAGCGAGGCAATTTTCCGGGGAAAGATGAATTAATCTCAATTTTAAGCACAGATGCCTTTGATATTGATCTATTCAATACGGCGGACGTTGTCAGAGAGCATAACGTTGGAAAAGACGTGCACCTGCGAGGTCTTATTGAGTTTTCAAATTATTGTCGGAAAGACTGTTTATATTGTGGTCTGCGGAAAAGCAACAAAAATATTAAACGCTACAGGCTTACCCCTAAGCAAATCATTAAATTGGCGGGAAAAGCAAAATCCTGCGGATATATGACGGTGGTATTGCAATCGGGCGAAGATAGAGGTTATTCTTTAATTGAGCTATGTTCCATAATAGAGGGCGTAAAAAAATTTGATTTAGCCTTAACGCTTAGTATCGGTGAAAAGACCAGAGCGGAATACAAGGAATACAAAGCGGCGGGGGCAGACAGATACCTGCTCCGTATTGAAACAACTGATGCCGATTTATATAAAACACTCCATCCGAAAATGAGTTTCAGCAATAGAATGAAATGCCTCGACGACTTAAAAGAGTTGGGGTATGAAGTAGGAACAGGGTGTTTGGTAGGATTGCCGGAACAAACAGTTGAATCTCTTGCCGAGGATCTTTTATTTTTTAAAAGCCTTGATGCGGATATGGTCGGGCTCGGTCCGTTTATTCCAAACCCTGATACCCCCTTGTTTGCAAATAAAGGCGGCACTTTTGTTCAGAGTCTGAAAATGCTGGCTCTCTCAAGAGTCCTCTTGCCAAAAGCAAATATCCCCGCCACTTCTGCAATGGAATCTTTGGATAAAAATGGCAGAATTAAGGCGTTGCAATGCGGCGCAAATGTTATTATGCCAAATGTTACGGAAGGTAAATACAGAAAGCTATATGCGTTATATCCGGGGAAAATATGCGTTAATGACAGTCCGTTAGGGTGCCGCTCGTGTGTTGAAAATAAAATTTCAAAAATCGGAAGGAGTATCTCCAAAGATTATGGATTTAGAGAGAAATAGAACTTAAACAGTCCTTCCGCTTTACCGCTTTTATAAGCGGCTTCTTGGTCAATTTTTCCGTCCTCGTAACAGAGTTTTTCAATCCCATCAATTTTGCCGTTCTTAAAAAGCGTTTCCCTAACAGTTACAGGGAGATACTGTTAATGGCATATTATATGGTGTTGGAACAGAATAGTCCTTTAAACCGTTTCCCTAGATTTTCAGCAATGCATAAGCACCCATATGGGATGGATATCCCTTCTCAGCGTTCCAGCGAGATATTCAAGGGGATAGCTGAGAGCGAGCGGTTGAAGTTTTTTAAGTTGCAGGGGAAGCGGCAAGTCGGCGAAGAGTATTGGGTGTATGATACGACGTCCATATTAAGATATTCCGAGTGTTTGAAGCAGGTAAAGCATGGTTATAATCGTGAACACGACACACTTGCACAGATCAACTTAGCGTTACTGTTTGGAGAGGATTCGGGGCTGCCGTTTTACTATCGCAAGTTGTCCGGGAATATCCCTGATGTGAAGACACTAAAGAGGTTGTAGGTTGTTCTCATCTATGTCGGAAGCAGGCACGGACAGGAAGGCGAAATTAGCGTTGGACAAGGGATTTTACAGTGAGGCAAACATAAACGCCTTATATTAAGGATTGTATGAAATTTCTTATTTCAGCGAGGCTTAAGTTGAAAGCGGCAAGTGAAGGAGTTAAGCAACTGAAAGAAACGATAAACAGTTGGTCTGCCTATAATCCGGAGCGCAAATTGTATTTGTGTTCTAAGGCGATAAGTTGGGATTACTCTCAAAACCTCCCTTGCAAAGGTGATGCAAAGAAAGAGAGCAAAACGAATGTCTCTGCACCTATACTGCAACAACGAACTGGCGAGCGCAGAAGCGAATAAATTTCACGAGAGGCCGCAGATGTATAAACGGGAGCTTGAAAGCGGCAAACCTCAGAAAGACTATGAGAAAGAATATGCGAGATACTTTGAAGTAAGTGAAACCTCTGCGCGTAGCATTAAAACGGCGGGCAAACAGGATGTTATAGCCGAGACAGAGGGCAATTTCGGTTATTTTGCGCTGATAAGCGATGATATATACGATGCTGCTGCAGCATTGAATATCTACAGAAGAAAGGGTTTGGTGGAAAAGGAGCTTGAGGATATAAAAAATCGTCTTAATATGAGACGTTTGAGAATATCAGATGAGGCCAGTCTTGACGGGAAACTGTTTGTGCAATTCATCGCTCTTATATTCCTATCCTATATAAAAAAACGTATGGATGAAAAGTTTGTTTGAAGATTACACCCTGCAAGAACTTTTAGATGAAGTGGATGCAATTGAAGCGTTTGAATACCCAAACCGAAAAATGCAAATCGGAGAGATAACAAATAAACAGATGCTCCTTATTTGATGCGCTAAATATCACCCCGCCAGCATCGTTATGATAGGCGGGAATTTAGGCAACATCTTAAAAATGCAAAAAAATGTGTATTTCCCGTATATTTTCTTGAACTTAGAGATTTGATGTCTTGAATTAATTTTTATTTAGCTATATTATTAAAGCATAATATATATGAGGGGGCTAAGCATCATGTCGCTTTCATTTAAAATCGCGGTTTCTACTCTTGCGATCCTTTTTTTCGGTCTTTTAACTGCAGCAATATCAGCATTTACTATGTCCGCTTCCAAGTCTAAAGCTGAAAGGATAACTCTTCGTTTAATACCCTTAACGGAATATGCGGAAAATATTTTAACAAGCATTAATATTATGAGCGTGGCGGCAAGCAACTATACATTCCGTGAAGAGCAGGCGGACTATGATACTTTTTACAAACAGCTTCCGGAGGCTCAAAAGAACATTGAAGAGGTTTCCAAAATAATTGAAACAAGCACGGATGAGAACGTAACAAAACTTTCTGAAGAGTTAAACTCAATCCGTCAAAATCTGGAATCTTTTAAGGCTTCCTTCCAAAATACTAAGAATTTTATAGATTCAACCAACGCCGCGTTTGAAACCGTGCATATCAATGCGGGAAAAATTGGCTCAAATATAGTGAGTATAGGAACCGCCCTTAATAAGATTGGCTATCAGACAACGGATCCCACTGTTGCGGCAAGGGCTCACCGGTTTTCGGATGCCGTATTTCCGTTGCCTGGAATAAGTGCAACCTTTGAACATACATTTAGGCTTGCGGTTACAAACAGACGATTGGATATAATGATGAAAGTATTGCCTGAGGTTGATGCCTTTGTGGTGTATATGAAGAAGATGGATTCAGAGATTACATCACCCGAGATCAAGGCCACCTTTGCAGAGATGTATAAAAGTATAGATATGGCTGTCAAAAGCATCGGCATATTAATAGAGAATCTGACTAAGCTGGAAAACGAGAATAAGGAGCAACAGAGGTTCGCGACTATCTTAACCGAAGCGGCAAATGAGATATCCAACAGAGCCACCCACACAACTCTGGAATTTTCCAATTCACTTTACAGCAATATGTCGCTCAGTCAGAAATTAGTAATAGTTTTTGTCATACTTCTCCTATTAACGGGGGTTGCGTCGCTTTTATTCTTAAACCATAACGTAATAGGGAAGATTCAAGGGTTTGTCTGCATAATGCACGATTTCACCGCCGGGGACGCAGACCTTACCAAGCGGATAGCTATATCATCGTCAGATGAGTTGGGGAAATTAGGGGTTTACTTAAATGATTTTGTGGATAAGCTCCAAGCGATATTAAAACATGTCCGTGAATCCTCCGATGACGTGGCAAGCGGAAACACAGAGCTTGCCGCTGCAATGGAGCAGCTATCCTCCACGTTTAATATGCAGAGCGAACAAATATCCGCTGTTGCAACCAATTTGGGCGAGATGGATTCCTCCTCCAAAGAGATATTGGATAACCTTTCGCAGAACCTATCCGAAACTAAAGCCGCAAAAGACGGTGTCAGCGAGGGGGGAGCAAACCTTAGAAAGGTTATGGATATGATGAAAGAAGTGGAAGCGCAAACAGAGCGCCTTTCTTCCACCATAAGTTCCCTTGTGGGCTCGTCTTCTCAGATTGGGGAGATATTGAACGTTATAAACGACATTGCGGATCAGACGAATCTTCTGGCGCTTAACGCCGCTATTGAGGCGGCAAGGGCAGGGGATGCAGGGCGCGGCTTTGCAGTGGTGGCAGATGAAGTGAGAAAGCTCGCGGAGCGCACGCAGAAATCCACCTCCGAGATAGCCTCTATAATTAACTCTCTCCAGCGGGAATCCGCCAATGCTTCAAAAGAGATGGAGAAAACTGCCGAAGGGTTGGCAGGTGGTCTTGACAGTATAACAAACACCAACGTTATCATGCTTGATGTGGTAAATTCCACCAATAATGTGACAGAAAATACCAACAAGATAAGCGACGATATACAGAACCAGTTTAAGATGATGACCACCGTCACTGATAACACGCAGGCTTTAGCCTCCGGGGTAGAGCAGAGTGTTCAGATGGTAACAGAGTTGTCCGCAACGGTCATGCATCTTCAAAAACAGGCGGAGAACTTAAAATTTATAGTTTCACAATTCAAGATATAAGTTGCGTACATAAACGTTGAATTCTGAGCTTTTCAGCACTGATGGA
>JAITJJ010000173.1 GCA_031278965.1 Deferribacteraceae bacterium | reverse complement strand
TAACAATAAAAAACCGAAAATTGAAATCCCATATACTTATCTTTTAAATTTTTCGGGACATTTTCAAAAGCACTTTACAGTAAATTCTTTTTAATCCCCATCCCATGGTTCATTTGGTTTCCCGCGCTATATACGGTTAATCCTGCTCTTGAAATTTTGTGCAGTAAGGGATGTATGTAAGGTTTACAGTTCCTTGCGGACCTGTGCGGTTTTTGCCTATTATCACTTCCGCTGCCTCTCCGTCAGCGGAGGTGTCAAACTCCTTTGTATAGTAATTCGGACGATGGATAAAGAGTACCTGATCCGCATCTTGCTCAATAGAACCGGACTCCCTTAAATCTGATAAGAGCGGGCGTTTCTCTTTGCGGTCTTCCGGACCTCTGTTCAGCTGTGAGAGCGCCACTACAGGCACTTCCAGATCTTTTGCCATAGCCTTTAAGCTGCGGGTTATTTCCGACACTTCATTTGTGCGGTTATCCGAGCGTCTCTTTGATTCGCTTGTCATCAGTTGGAGATAGTCTATGACTATAAGATCAAGCCCTTTGCTTGTTTTTAGGCGGCGGCACTTGGAGGCTATCTCCATAGCAGTTGGCTTTGAAGAATCATCAATATATACATTGAGCTCTCCCAGCGGATCTCCGGCATTGGCGAGTTTTTTCCACTCTACTTCTTGTCTTAATGGACCGCTCTGCAAGGTGTTTCCGCTGATCCCTGTCTTACAAGAGATAAACTTATGTACAATCTGCTCTGCGGACATTTCAAGGCTGAATATTGCCACGGTCTTTTTGGCTTTTTCCGCCGCGTTCTGCGCCATATTCATGGCAAACGAAGTTTTACCTATGCCGGGTCTCCCCGCAACAATAATAAGACTTGATTTCTGCAACCCGTTTATCAGTTTATTCAGCCTTTCATACCCTGTGGTAACCCCCAAAAGGTCTGTCTTATGATAAGAAACCTTTTGAAGGTTGTCGTATACCCGCATGAGGATTTCCCGGAACGGTTCAAGCTCACGGCTGGTTTCGTTCCGGGAGAGTTCATATATCTTCTGGCTGCACTCGTCTACCGCGTGGAGGGCGGGACGCAAATCTCTGTCGTATTCAAAGACTTTCTCGGTTATAAACCCCGATAAGCCGAAGAGTTTCCGTAAAAGCGACTTTTCCAGTATATTTCTGACATAATTGCCCAAATTACCCGCGTTAGGGACGATCCGCGCCACCTCCATTAAGTAGCTCTCGCCGCCGATCTTTTCAAGCTCTCCGGCAGAACGCATTGCAGCAGCCGTCATAATGACATCGTAAGCCTCTCCCGCCTCTTTGAGCTTTTTTATCGTCTCAAAAATTAAGGCATTTCTGGGTTCATAAAAATCCTCGCTTTTTATTAACCCACTTATCTGATCTATTGAGCCGCTTTCCAGCATCAAACAGGCTAATACGGCATGCTCGGATATTATGTCATTAGGGGGGATTATCAGAGCTCTATCGGGCATTCTCCGCCTCTACCGATAGGGTAAACGAGCTGTGCACATCTTTATAGAGGCGAATCTTCACCTCATGCCGGCCCAGTTCACGGATCGGTTCTTTTAATTCAAGCTGCTTTTTCTCCAGCTTAAATCCCTGTGCCGCAAGGGCATCGATAAGTTCCTGCGGCGTAATTGCGCCGTAGAGCTTCCCTTTCTCTCCGGCTTTCTTTGTGATACGGACAGCAGCGGTTTTTATCTCCGCCGCAAGTTTTTCGGCATCTAAAATCCGATCTTTTTCTCTCTTTGATATTTCCGCCAAACGGTTTTCCAACGCCTTCATATTGGCTGGGGTAGCTTCAAGAGCAATACGCTCTCTAAAGAGGAAGTTGCGGGCATACCCCGCCTTAACCTCTTTCACATCCCCTTCGTTTGCCACATTTTCCACATCTTTTAGAAAGATAACTTTCATTATATATTCTCCTTTTTTATCTCGTTTAAAATTGTTGCTATGTCTTCTTGCAGAAAGCCGCGAGAGGCAAGATACCTAAAGCACCCGTTCAGCCGGGAAACATCCGTCCGAGCGCCACGCTTATGCCTACGGAGATACTTCTCCGCATATTTTCTGATAACCGAAAGCCTTTCGTCTTGGGAAGCAACGCTACGTATATCATCTGTTGAACAGCGGACACCTTTTTTATTAAGCGCTTGCAGTATATAACGCTCTCCGTGCCCCTTCTCTAACTGCCATTGAATGAAGTTGCCAAGCAACCGCGCATCGTTAATATAGTTAAACTCCTTAAGCTCGTTTACAGCATCTTCTATCTGCTGATCCGTATAGCCTTCCTGCAAACTGGCTCTAATCTCCGCCTCAAAGTATCCCCGCCTGTTAAGCAGTTTTAGAGCATAAGCAAAACATTCCACACAGTAAACTCTTTAAAATCCCGCTCTACCAACGGGAAGGATTATTGGAAACACCTTTCAGCAGAAGCCCGAAATCATCTTTGCGCTTAACCCATTTTATAGCTTCTTCCACATCCACAAGCCCTGATGTACAAAGGGAATAAATTGACTGGTCAAAGGTCTGCATCTGATAAACCGTTACGCCTTGACGGATATAGTCCTCTATAAGCACAGTTCTTTCCGGATCCACTATGCAATCTCTTATGGCGGCGGTGTTGATAAGCACTTCCACCGCAGGTACCCTCCCCCGCCCCCCGGTTTTGGGAATAAGCCGCTGAGATACCACCGCCTGCAACACCGCTGAAAGCTGGTATCTTATCTGCTGCTGCTGATACGGAGGAAACATTGATATTGTGCGGTTTATGGTTTCCACTGCATCAAGGGTATGGAGGGTGGAAAAAACAAGGTGGCCTGTTTCCGCCGCATTTAATGCGGTTTCCACAGTTTCCAAATCCCTCATTTCTCCTATGAATATCACATCCGGGTCTTGCCGGAGCGCACGGCGCAAACCCTCATAAAACGAAGGGGTGTCAACCCCTATCTCCCGCTGCCCCACCATAGCCTTTTTAGTGTTATGGAGGAATTCAATCGGATCTTCAAGGGTTATAATGCTTGCGCTCTCGTTCTGGTTTATTAGATCAAGGATCGCCGCCATAGTGGTTGATTTGCCGGAACCAGTAACGCCGGTTACCAAAACAAGCCCCCTCTTATAGGTTGCGATGTTTTTAATCACCTGCGGAAGCCCCATGCTCTCCACAGTAAAATCAAGGCGGGGAATAGGACGGAAAACAAAGCCGGGGGTGTTTCTCTGCATATAAGCGTTGGAGCGGAAACGAGAGACGTTCTGGACAGCATAGGCAAAATCTGCATCCCCGCTGGCT
Source organism: Deferribacteraceae bacterium (assembly GCA_031278965.1). Classification (GTDB taxonomy): domain Bacteria; phylum Chrysiogenota; class Deferribacteres; order Deferribacterales; family JAISNW01; genus JAISNW01. The sequence continues at coordinate 9,146 of JAITJJ010000173.1, read as the reverse complement.
AAAAATTCATTCTTGCGGATGCCCGGTATAATGTCTATAAAGCTCTTCATCATATCAAGGGTGAGGATAGGAAAACCGATCATCGGGGCAAGCTCTCCGTTTACCCTCTGACGAGGGTGCGCACCCACCTGGATGTGAATGTCCGAAGCTCCGTTTTTTACGGCTTCTGTCAAGATTTCATCCAAAATCATATACTATTCTCCGCTTCATTTATTGGATTTTAGGTATATCATAGATTTCCCGCAATTTGCTTTCCACCTCCGCGGCAACATCCGGATTTGAAAAAAAGTAAGCATGGACATTGAGTGCGCCTTGCGCCAACTTTTTATCCCCCATGCTATACCAAGAACCTGATTTTTGAATAATATCCTTTTCAAGCGCCATATCCAGCAGTATCCCTTCTTTGGAGATGCCTTTCCCAAACATAATATCAAACTCCGCAGTTCTGAACGGGGGCGCCACTTTATTTTTAACTACCTTAACATTAACATGGTTGCCCACAACTTCTTCTTTCTCTTTTACCGTGGAGGTGCGCCGCACATCAATACGCACGGATGCATAAAACTTTAAAGCATTGCCGCCGGTGGTGGTTTCGGACGGTCCATACATCACCCCTATCTTTTGGCGGGTTTGGTTTATAAATATAAGGCATGTGTGGGATTTGCTGACTATGGCGGTGAGTTTCCGCAAGGCTTGACTCATAAGGCGCGCCTGAAGCCCCATATGGGAATCCCCCATATCCCCTTCTATCTCCGCCTTCGGGGTGAGGGCAGCCACAGAATCTACCACAATAAGGTCAACTGCACCGCTGCGCACTAGAGTTTCGGCTATATCAAGGGCTATTTCACCGGTATCCGGTTGGGATACGAGGAGGTTATCAACATCAACCCCTATCGCTTTGGCATATATCGGATCAAGGGCGTGCTCCGCATCTATAAAAGCTGCAACCCCGCCCTGTTTCTGAACTTCGCTTATAAGGTGGAGGGTGATGGTGGTTTTCCCGCTCGCTTCACTTCCGTAAATTTCAACTATCCTCCCTCTGGGCACCCCCCCCACCCCTAGAGCTATATCAAGATTTAACGCCCCTGTGGGGATGGCGGGAATATTTTCAGCCGGCTTGTCCCCCAACCGCATAACGGCGCCTTTGCCATGATCTTTATCAATCTTGCCGAGAGCTATCTCCAGCGCTTTCTTTTTGTCATTATCCATTTAAGTACTTCCTCTGAATCTTATTGACAGCCAGATAGCCTATAATATTTTTAAGAAGTTTACAAGCATGATTTTTTTATGCAGCTGTTTGCATTCATAAGCCTTTGAGGAAAGACGGAGACCTTTAGCAACAAAACTGTATAGCCGGAGCAACAACCCTTAAATCCGCCTTATTCTTCGGTTTCGTTGTTTAAACCATAGAATCCGCCGTTTATCTGAAACAATCACACAAAAAATTGATAAGATTTTTAAATATGGGTTATTACGGCAATCTAAGGATATTTTTACCTATTAAACTTGAAATATTTCTTCCGGGATTTCCTAACATTGACATTGCCGCAGCGACTTTTGCCTTCATTTCATAGCTTTTGGGACACTCTTTATGCCCGCATCCCGATACATAAATATTTATGGAGGGGGATGCCGTTTTGCGGATACGATTTCAGGGTTCCACCGACAGCATAAGTTTCCAAAATTTCACCACCCGCAAACGTTCCTCGCTCTGGTGGATGGTTTCGCCGACAACATAAGTTTCCAAAATAACTCCAGGCATGGCAGTGTTCATTAGAGTTTCTAAAGTAAGCCATTTTGTGAGACAAGCCGCTAAACCCCAACGTCTCACACAGTTTTATCTTTCTCTCACTCCCTTTTTCTTTATGGTGAGAATCAATATAAAATTAATATATGCAAATAACTCAGCATCATATTGAATTTCATCAATAATGACAGAAGGTTTGTATTGCTGCAAAAACAATTCGGGGTCTTCCTTGCCTTTTCCAAACACTCCTTTGCATAATCTGGAATCCAACTCCAGATTATGCAAAAATCTTTTAGAAATCCACTATATTTTGATATTTATGTATTGAACTTTTGCCTGATATCTGGTGTCTGTCTCTTTAGGTTAATCCCGGAGGTTATGTATGCAATACCGCAAGTTAGGGGCTACGGAGTTGGAGGTATCTGCATTGGGCTTTGGCACAATGCGCTTTCCTCTTACAAGATGACGGAACGCAGGATGAAAAAATCTCCGTCCGTATGCTGAGGGATGCCATTGACAGCGGCGTAAACTATATCGACACTGCCTATCTGTACCATGAGGGGGAAAGCGAGTTGATAACCGGAAACGCTCTGGCGGACGGGTATCGCTCAAAAACCTTTCTTGCTACAAAATCCCCGATCTGGCTGCTTAACAATTCCGATGATTTTGATCGGATATTGGATGAACAACTTAAAAAGCTGAAAACCGACCACATTGATCTTTACCTTCTTCACAATATCCGCAAGGAATATTGGCGGACAAAAGTTTTGGATTTTAATCTCTTTGAAAAGGCGCAAAAGGCAAAAAAAGCGGGGAAGGTGCGCTATATCGGTTTCTCCCTTCACGATGATTTCAATACTTTTAAACAGGTGACGGATTTTTACCCTTGGGATTTCTGTCAGATTCAACTTAACTATATGGACACGGCATATCAGGCGGGGTTGGGCGGTCTGCGCCACGCGGCAAAAAAAGGGTTGGGGGTTGTAATAATGGAACCTCTGAAAGGCGGCAATCTTGCCAATATTCCAGCAAGCGTTCAAGCGGTCTTTGACAGATCCGCAAATAAAAGGACGCCCGTAGAGTGGGCGCTTAGCTACCTATGGGATATGCCGGAGGTCTCGCTTGTATTATCGGGTATGTCTTCCCCCCTCCAAACAGAGGAGAATATAGCGTATGCCGCCCGCTCCCGTATCGGTTGTTTAAGTGCGGATGAGAGAAAGATAGTTGCGGCGGCAAACAAGGAATTTAGGAATATAACGGCTATCCCCTGCACTGCATGCAGCTATTGTATGCCGTGCCCGCATAGAATAGCCATCCCTTACGCTTTTACCGCTTTCAACGATTATCATATAGGAAACCGCGAAAGAGCGGAGCACTATTACCGTGAAGTTGTTCATCGTTTCGGAAAGATGCCGTGTGAGTGCACGACGTGCAAAGAGTGCGAAAAACTGTGCCCGCAAGGGTTAAAGATAAGCACTCTGCTGGCGGATGTCCATAAACTGTTCGGATAGCTTATATAACTGGTTTTTAGAAAAAAGGTTTTGCCCTCATCTTCCTGGTCAATGCTTCTTCCTTCTAATTTTTATTGCCAATTTGAGCCTCCTATAATCCCGCAAAGAGCATTGCGGCAGCAAAGAGCAAAAATCCTAATATGCAGAGCACAATATATATTATCAGATATGTTTTGGAGCTTGGAAAACTGGGCGGACCGAAGTCATTTAGCCCCATAGTGCCGGGCGCCGCAAACAGATATATAGCAAGAATCATATTTACGCCCGGTATGAAAAACAATAGAAACCATACCCCGGGCTTGTTCAGATCGTGAAGGCGCAGAACAGAGGCGCGGATCTGATAGATCATATTGGGGATAGAAACCGCTAAAAATAAAAGGATAACTACCACTATAAGAGTTGGGCTTGGCTCAAGATTATTAGCGGAGTAATAGAATGCCCCTATTCCAATAATTAGCACTAAAGCCGCGGAATAAGCAAATTCGTGCAGAGATATTATAAGTTGTGCTTTGATATGGTTCAACCGACCGTATCTCCCCGTAAAAGAGGTGCTTAAAACTCTGGGCATCTGCACAAACGGAGGGTGTTCATGGACAGAGTAAGCTTTATCGGCGGCAATTTGCATCTTTAAATACCTCATTATGAATTTGCATCCTTTTGCCTCATTATGAAAAGGGATTTTTCTTGCTTATATCGGTTTTATAATTTATTATGGCGGGAAATTCAAGGGCTTTAAACAAAAGCCGCATTTTAATCGGGAGGTTTTAGCTTAATGATAGGCTATAATGATGATTTTGACTCAGATTTAGAGGCGGAAAAACCTAAAAAAAGAGAAAAAAAGGTTAATAACTATTTTAACGGGCTTCCTAAGCTCGCTTTCAGCAAAGCGGGGATTGTTGTATTGGTAATAATCCTAATCATTTTGGGGAAGAGCACATTTTATATTGTGGCTCCCTCAGAGCAGGCAGTGTTAAAGCGATTTGGAAAGATTGTCACGGTGGTGGGCTCCGGTCCGCACTTTAAGCTCCCGTATCCGATAGATACGGTTACTTTTGCCAAAGTTACCGAGGTTCATCGGCTCTCCATAGGCTATATTGAGAAGCAGCCTAAGTATAACGCAACCCTTGAAAGAAGCGCGGAAGTTGAATATATTTCCAATGAGCCTCTTATGCTCACGGGGGATGAAAATATCGTGAGCATAGATTTCATAGTCCAATACCAGATCAAAGATATAGTTCAATACCTCTATAACCTTCAAGGGGTTACAGACACCATACAGCTTGCGGGGGAGGCAAGCATCAGGGAGATTGCGGGAAAGGCAAAGATTGACGATCTGCTCACCATAGGCAAAGAGCAGGTTCAGGATGAAACGCGTCAGCTTATTCAGAGCATCCTTGACGAATATAAAGCCGGGGTGCAGATTGTGGCGGTGGAATTGCAGGATATAGAGCCTCCCTCCGAAGTCATGAACGCTTTCAGAGATGTGGCAAGTGCCAGAGAGGATAGAAACCGCTATATAAATGAAGCGGAGGCGTATGCAAACCAGAAGATACCTATGGCAAGGGCACAAGCCGCCACTATCCTTTTGGAGGCTGAAAGCTATAAAGCGGTGGTTTTAAGCAGAGCCGAAGGGGAAGCCTCCCGCTTTACTCAAGTTTACGACAGCTACAGACGCACGCCTGATATCACCCGCCGCAGGATGTATCTTGAAGCGATGGCGAATATTGTTACTACATCCGAGATATTTGTGGTTGATGAAAAGTCAGGCAATCTAAACCTTTTTACGGGGCTTATGGGAGAGCTTGCGACGGAGGCGGGCAAATGAAAAAGATAATAGCGGCTTCAGCCGTTATCCTAATAGCGGTATTTATGCTGTTTTATACCGTGGATAATACAGAGACAGTTATAATCACTCGTTTGGGAAAACCGGTGCGGGTGGTGGGCGAAGCGGGGCTGCACCTTATGATCCCCTTTGTGGAATCCAAATCCGCCGTCACCAAACGGCTTATGTATTATACATCAAAGCCGTCACAGGTTATCACTAAGGATAAAAAGTCCATATTAATAGACAACTATTGCGTGTGGAGGGTGAAAGACCCTCTAAAGCTCCGCCTCGCCGTAGTGAATGAACGCGGGGCAACCCAGAGGATTGACGATGTAATCTATGCGGGGCTTAGGGTAGAGCTTGCAAAGCATGATCTTATCGAGATAATCAACGAGAGCCGCCGCAAGATCATGGATGCCGTTACGGTCATCGCCAAAGAAAAGGCGGAAGAGTTCGGGGTAGAGATTGTTGATATTCGCATTAGAAAGGCGGATCTCCCAAAGGAGAACGAAAAGAATATCTTTGCCCGCATGATAACGGAACGGGAGCGGATTGCAAAACAATACCGCTCCGAAGGGCAGGAAGAGGCGCAGAAGATCCATGCCAAAACCGATATGGATGCCGCGGTCATAGTTGCGGAAGCTGAAAAGAACGCCCAGATCATAAAAGGGGAGGCGGATGCAAAGGCGATACAGATATATGCCGCCGCCTTTAACGCCGATCCTGCATTTTATGAGTATAATACTCTCATAAACTTCTATAAGGATAATAAGAAGCCTATGAAGATAGTTATAGGCACAGATTCCAGATTCTTTAAGCTCATAAAGGACAGCCGATGAACGGTGCCGATATACTCATAGCATCCCTTAAAAGGGAAGGGGCAGACGTTATTTTCGGTTACCCCGGCGGGGTGCTTTTAGGGCTTTACGACAGACTCTTTGATTCTGATATCCGCCATATCCTCCCCCGCCACGAGCAAGGCGGAGTGCACGCTGCGGAAGGTTACGCCAAAGCCACCGGAAAAGTCGGGGTGTGTATGGGAACATCCGGGCCGGGCGCCACAAACCTTGTGACAGGGATTGCAGATGCATATATGGACTCCATTCCGCTGGTGGTGCTCACCGGGCAGGTTGCAAGCGAGCTTATAGGAACCGATGCTTTTCAGGAAGCCGATACCATTGGAATTACTCGCCCTATAGTAAAACATAGCTATCTTATAAAGGATTCAGGCGATCTCCCCGCAGCGGTAAAGGAAGCGTTTCATATTGCAAAGAGCGGAAGACCGGGGCCGGTGGTGCTTGATCTCCCTAAGAATATGCTGAACTCACCGAAAAGCAAAGTTGAGAAGCCCGGTCAGATAGATCTCCCCGGCTACCAGCCCAACTATGAAGGGCATCCCATGCAGATTAAAAAGCTCTTATCCGCTCTGGACAGCGCCAAAAAGCCTATCATAATAGCTGGCGGGGGGATCCGCTCCGCAGGGGCATCCGAAGCCTTGATTAAATTTGCGGAGGCAACCGGGATACCGGTTCTTCTGACTTTTATGGGGCTTGGGGGCATCCCCCACGATCACCCGCTCTTTGCGGGGTGGTTAGGGATGCATGGCGCATACTCCGCCAATATGTCAACCATTCAGGCGGATTATGTAATGGCAGTGGGCACACGTTTCTCCGACCGCTCCACCGGCGATTTTTCCCTGTTTGCTCCAAACGCCGTAAAGGCACATATAGATATAGACCCGTCTTCCATAAGTAAGAATATCTCTGTAAATACCCCTATTGTGGGAGATGCTCGGGTGGTTCTGGAACAGCTTTTGAAATATATCTCCGTGTTTAAGGCGGAAAAGAACGAAAAGGCGCGGGCGGACTGGTTAAAGCAGATCGCAAAGTGGGGAAGGGAAAAGCCTTTTGCCTATGAAAAATCAGACACGGTGATTAAACCCCAATTTGTTGTACACGAGATATATAAGCTCACTAAAGGCGAAGCTATTATCACCACGGAGGTGGGGCAGAACCAGATGTGGTCTGCCCAATACTATAAATTTAAGTATCCGAACCAATTCATCTCCTCCGGAGGTTTGGGAACTATGGGGTTCGGACTTCCCGCCGCCATCGGCGCAAAGATTGGGTTGCCTGACCGTGAGGTTTTTGATATAGCAGGGGACGGTTCTATCCTCATGAATATTCAGGAGCTTGCCACCGCCGCCCAGCATAGGTTAGGGATAAAGGTCGCTATCTTGAACAACCGCTTTTTAGGGATGGTGCGCCAATGGCAGCAGCTCTTTTTCAATAAACGCTACTCCTACACCTGTATGGAGTTCCAACCGGATTTTGTTAAACTTGCGGAGGCTTTCGGCTGTGTGGGTTTAAGGGCTGAAAAGCCGGACGATGTAAAGCCTGTGCTCAGGGAAGCTCTTAAAGTGAAAGATAAGCCTGTGGTTATAGACTTCTGCTGTGACAGGGAAGAAAACGTATTCCCTATGGTGCCCGCGGGGGCGGGGCTTGACAAGATGATTTTCAATTAAGGGGAAGCCTGTGAAGCATATAATAACCATTATGATTGAAAACAAAGCGGGGGCGCTGTCAAGGGTGGCAGGATTGTTCAGCGGGAGGGGCTATAATATTGAAAGCCTTACTGTAAACGAAACCGATAAGCCGGGTCTCTCCAATATGACCATCGTCACCTCCGGGGACGACAGGGTGATTGAACAGATAATAAAACAGCTTAGGAAGCTGATAAATGTAATCCGCGTCCGGGATGTCACTTCACTCCCCGATCATATTGAAAGGGTGATGGCGCTTGTGAAGCTCCATATCCTTCCGAAACACCGCTCGGAAATATTTGGTATTGTAGATGCCTACCGCGGGCGGGTAATTGATATGAACAAGGATTCTATGATCGTTGAAATCTCCGGTTCTATACAGAAAACGGAATCGTTTGTAGAGCTTGTTCACTCCTATGGGATCATAGAGGTGTTGAAAACCGGGGTTCTTGCCATGTCAAAAGGGAATCTGGTTACAACTGAAAGCAATAACAATAAAAATTAACGAGGTTATTTTATGCAGATTTACTACGAAAAAGATGCGGATGTATCTCTGATCAAAAAGTTAAAGGTCACGGTCATCGGATATGGGAGCCAAGGCTACGGACACTCCAATAACTTAAAGGATTCCGGCGTCAACCTATGCGTGGCTCTTCGCAAGGACAGCAAGTCTTGGGAAAAAGCTGAGGACAGCGGCTTAAAGGTGCTTGAAGTGCCGGATGCGGTAAAGTGGGCAGACCTTATTATGGTTCTGACGCCTGATGAACTTCAGGCGGATATATACAAAAATGATATAGCCCCGTATTTAACAACCGGCAACTACTTAGCCTTCGCCCACGGCTTCAGCATCCTCTTTGGGCAGATTGTGCCTCCGAAAGATGTAAATGTAATTATGATAGCGCCTAAAGGGCCGGGTCACCTTGTCCGCAGCGAATATACAAAAGGTTCCGGAGTGCCCTGCCTTATAGCGGCGCATCAGAATCCGTCCGGAGATGCGCTGGAAGTTGCCCTCTCCTATGCCGCCGCCATAGGCGGCGCAAGGGCGGGGGTTATTCAAACCACCTTTAAAGAGGAAACCGAAACAGACCTCTTCGGGGAACAAGCGGTTCTCTGCGGCGGTTTGGTGCAACTCATAAAGTACGGGTATGAAACTTTGACAGAAGCGGGTTACGCTCCTGAAATGGCGTATTTTGAGTGTATGCACGAGGTTAAGCTGATTGTGGATCTCTTGTATGAAGGGGGGATATCCAATATGCGCTACTCCGTATCCAACACCGCCCAATACGGCGATCTTACACGGGGCCCCAGGGTTATAACACCTGCGGTTAAGGAAAATATGAAGCAGATTCTTCAAGAGATTCAGAACGGCGTATTCGCCAAAGAGTGGCTCTTGGAAAATAAAGTGGGAAGACCTTCTTTTAATGCGCTTACCGCAAAAGATGACGAACACCCGATAGAAAAGACCGGCGCCCGGTTAAGAGGGATGATGAGCTGGCTCTCCGGCAGAAAGATAGTGGATAA
>JAITJJ010000141.1 GCA_031278965.1 Deferribacteraceae bacterium | reverse complement strand
CCGTAGGCGGCAAAATCTTTGGTATTATTATATCATCGTTTTCCATATCACCTCTCAATGGAGTTATTATACTTTTCAAACTGATTTAGTGTCAAGAATATAATAAAAAGAGGGCTTGGTCTTGCAATTACTCCTTATTAAGTTTAAAGACAGGGATATTAACGTATTGTCGCCTTGCCTCTGAAAGCCTTCCATATCCGAAAAAGAAACAGTCCTCCGTTTTATAAATCAGAAAATGAGCGGGACAAATCTAATATTCATTGACATACGAATAATTTCGTTTAAAATTAACAACTGAGCAGCATAAGGGGTGTTTAATGAAAAAAGTTTTTTTTGCTTTTTTGCTTATATTCTTAGCAGGCAGCGCTTTCGGACAGTTTAATCCCAGACTGATAACCGAAGCGGATATAGTAAAATTTAACTCCCTCCCAAATTTTTTACAAAGGCTGATGATCCTGGATGAAGATAAGCAGCAGGAACTTTTGGCAAAAGAGGGATTTGGGACTAAGGAGAGTGAATACATTATATCCAAGATAGGAATTAACTATACCTGGATGTATCTTATGGACGTTGATAACTCAACGGGTGCCACCATTGACAATATTACAAAAGAGAAAGATGCTTTTTTCACCGCCAACCCGCAGTATAAATTGACGGAACAGGAGAGGATCCTTATTGAAAAACATAAGGATGCCATAGGCAATACTATAAAAAAGATGGATATGGGTGAATAGGTGTTTACCAGGATTGTTCTGCCGGCTCTGATTATTTTTGCTTTTTGCGCTCAAATTTATGCAGCGGATATTACCGTTACGGTGGTTGGCGAAGCTCAGATTGTAAGCGGCGATCTCTCCACCGCAAAGATAGTTGCGGAACAGCGGGCTAAATGGTCTGCCATGGAGGAAGCGGCGCAGGTAAAAGTCACGGCGGCAAATGTTGTTCATAATGCGGAAATCCTTGACGAGGTTGTTAAATCCGAAGTTTCCGGAAGTATAAAGCTCTTTAAAAAACTGGATGAAGGAAAAGACGGGAATATTTACTGGATTAAGGCGCAGGTCACCGTCCGCCCTGACGAGGCACAGAATGTTCTGGCGGGAATGGCTAAAAACACCATAATTGCCGTCTATTTTCCCCTGTATTTTCCCAAAAAGAGAGGGGTGGAGGAGAGTCACGGTTTCAGCGAAGCCTTAATAGACGAACTTCTGGCATTGGGTTTTGAAGTAGTGGATTTGGCGGATATATCCGATGCGGGATTTCGTGGCACCCTCTTAAACGCGGCACTCAAGAAAGATATGGGAACGGTCAGAACCCTTGCTTCCCGCTATATGGCGGGTTCCACCCTTGTGGGGAAGCTGGATATAATAGACAAGGGGAATGATATCGGTTACGGGAAGATTAATTTCAGCATAGTAGACGGGTCGCTGGACTACAGGCTCATAGGCGAGAAAGGCGGCAAAAAGAGCATCCTTGCAAGCGGAACTATGCTGGGGCGCGGGCAGGGAGCAACCGGTGAACAGGCGGCTTACAATACGGCGCAAGATATGGGGGAACGCTACGCATCGCAACTTGCGGGGATTGCAGGGGAAAAAATCCTAGGCGATAACAAGCGCACCATCAGGGTTGTCCTTATAAGCAACAACGATATTGCAAAATTACGGGAGTTTAAAGAGGTTGTTCAGAATATCAGCTGGGTTCTGAATGTAAAGGAAAACGGTATAGACTCCCTTACTCTAACCTATCCGGAAAAAGCCATGTATCTGGCTTCCATAATAAATATCAACGGCGGGTATAAGATAAAGAGCTTTACGGACACGGAGATACTTGTTTATTCAAAATAACCGATACCCCCGCGGAGCGCAGCCCGCCTATAATCAGAGCAATATGCAAATTACGCCCGCAAGGTTTTATTATATCCCTATATTATAATCTTAACGTTTGGAGAATTGAGGGCTTTTACGCGCTTTAGGCTTTCCGTATTTTTTACGTTCCACCATTCTTGCATCCCGTGTTAAAAAACCCGCCTTTTTAAGGGATGGCCGGAAAGCGGGATCAAACTTTTCCAACGCTCTGGAAAGCCCCATGCGGATCGCCCCCGCCTGCCCGCTCTTGCCGCCGCCTTTAACCGTAACATACAGATCATAATGCCCCATGCCGTTCAAAAGGCTAAGCGGCTGAAGCGCTATCTGCCTGGAGGTGGTGCGTTCAAAATAGTCGTCAATACTCTTTCCGTTTATGCTGATCTTTCCTTTTCCTGATTTTAGAAACACCCTTGATACAGAAGTTTTCCTCCTGCCGGTGCCGTAAAAATATCCGTCTGCCATTCTATCCCTCCTTTTCAAGTTTAACAGGCTGCTGCGCGGCGTGGGGGTGAACCTCCCCTGCATATATTTTCAGCTTTGAAAGCATCTGTCTGCCCAGCTTGGTTTTCGGAAGCATCCTTCTAACTGCCAAGCGGATCACTTCTTCCGGATCTTTTTCAAGATAATCCCCCAGAGCTCTCTCCTTTATCCCGCCCAGATAGCCGGTATGCCAATAATACTTCTTATCTCTCTCTTTTTCCCCCGTAAAGAGGACTTTTTCGGCATTAACCACCACCACAAAATCCCCCGTATCCAGAAAAGGGGTGTAGGTGGGCTTATGCTTTCCCATAAGCATAACCGCAATCTTGGAGGCCATACGCCCCAAAATATAATCTTTAGCATCTATCAGATACCACTTTTGATCAATAGTGCCGGCTTTCGCCCAAGTTGTCTTCATATATATTTCCTCGTAAATTGTCCGCCCGCCCTTGCGTGAGCGGCTTAAGATTTAAAAACCTTTCTTGCGCTCTTTTATGCGGGCAGCCTTCCCTTTAAGTTTCCTCATATAATACAGCTTTGCCCTGCGAACACGACCGGTGCGCTTAATCTCCACGCTCTCCACCCTGGGGGAGTAATAAGGGAAAGTTCTTTCAACCCCCACATCGCCCACCATCTTGCGCACCTTGAAGGTGCTGCCAACTCCCGCCTTATGAATGGCGATAACAAGCCCTTCATAAGGCTGCACCCGCTCTTTGTTCCCTTCAACTATGCGGAAGTTCACGCGAACCGTATCCCCGGAGCGGAACGGGGGAAGTTGTCTTGTTTTATATTCCGCCTCAACCGCTTCTATCAGCTTATTTTGCATATCTATTATCTCCTTGCCGGTGTATATGCTCTTCAGAAAGCGGGCGAACCCCTTTCCGGCTATCCGGCCCTTGTCATCCTTTCCAAAATTAACGCTGCCGCACTGCGGACAGAGAGGTGGTTAAAATCCCCCACGCCGCATATGGGCTCTAATATAAAATCCGCCAACTCCAAAACAGAGGGGTGAAAACCCCAACCGGTGCCAAACAATAAGAGAACCGGCTTTTTTTCCGCCAAATTCCCCAACACCCGGCAAGATATATTCCCCGTTTCTTTGGCGCTGGTTGCCGCAATGAACGGTTTTTCGCCCCATATCTCCTCCGCACAGGCTATGGCCTCACCCAGAGAGGCGCAGATTTCAGTCTTTGCAAACGCCTCGCTCCTATTGGAGTTATAAGTTGAGCCCCACCCTTTAAGCCAATGGGAGACAACCCTTTCGGCTATGGCGGCCTGAGAGGCGATAGGGGTGACCACAAAAAACCGCTCCGCCCCGAATGTAGCCGCCGTGCGGCTTATATCGTGCAAATCCATATTGGTTATGGATGAGCAGACAGTATCACCCTGTTTATCGCGCATCGGGTAGTGCATAAGCGCAAGCGCAACTTTCAGCTTCCTCCCTTTAGCAGCTCTGGTCGCATTGTAAAGAGCGGATTTTAAGTTTTCGTCCGCCTTTTTAACCAGCTCCGCCGGAAAGAGATCTGCCCTATATGCCGCCGTTCTTTTCAGAGACTCGTTTTCGCGCCAACGAGCTATCTCGGCAGCGTTTCCCCCAAGAAGAACCTCTGGAACCCCAAGCCCCATATATTCGGAGGGTCTTGTATAGTGGGGATACTCCAATCCACCGCAAAACGATTCCTCCGAAAGGGATTCGCTGTCCCCCAAAACCCCAGGCAGCAGCCTTGCCACTGCATCTATTATCATGGCGGCGGCAAATTCGCCTCCGGTGAGGATAAAATCCCCAACGGAGATTGCTTCATCCGCCGCCAATTCCCGCACCCGCTCGTCCACCCCCTCATACCTTCCGCAGATAAAGGTGAGGGCGGGATACCCTGACAACCTTTCGGCTGCTCTTTGGGTAAAACGTTCTCCAACCGGATCAAGGAGGATAACCCGCCCCCGCTCTGCAAGGGAAGAAACGCACCTGTGAATCGGCTCCGGCTTCATTACAAGCCCTACGCCGCCTCCGTATTGATAATCGTCCGTTTTTTCATGTTTATCCTCGCAAAACTCCCGCAGATCCACAGGGTTCAGCGAAATAACACCTTTTTCCAGAGCCTTTGAAAGCACCCCCTTTGAAAAGAGGTGCTTAAAGATGCCCGGAAAGATGGTGCAAACATTAAAAATCATTAAGAAGAGAGACCAATTCTTGCCACCGTAACAAGTTTGGCATCCAAATCTATGGAGATTACATGATCTCTGTTGTTGGAGACCATATACTCTTTTCCGTCTTCGCCTTCTATAATAAACACATCGGCGGAACCGGACTCCATATAATCAACGAGTCTCCCTATTGGCACACCGGTTTCATCAACCACGCTAAAACCTTCTATGGCAGACCAATAAACCTCGTCCTCAGCAAGCTCCGGAAGTTCGCCCCTATCCATATAGAGGGTTTCCCCCGCCAGAGCGCTCAGGGCTTCGGGGCCAGAAATCCCGTCTATCTTGATAAGCCACTGTTTCTTATGCCTGCGGGTTGCAATTACCTTATAACTCTTCCCTGCCGCAAAAAAATTTTTTAAACCGCTTAACGCCTCGTCTGAAAGAAACGGATTTACCCGCAACTCGCCTTTCGTGCCAAACGGACGGAGGGCGACGCCAAGCAAAATTCGGTTATTAAGCGAACTAGTCAATTATCTCCAGAGTAAGGCGTTTCCCTTTGCGGACGCTGGCAGCGCCCAAAATGGTGCGGATAGCCCTGGCGGTGCGCCCTTGCTTGCCGATCACTTTTCCCAAATCCGCTTCATTAACCCGCAGCTCAATGACAACGCTTCCGTTTTCCTGCTCTACCTCACGAATATCGATCTCTTCCGGCTTGTCAACCAAAGGTTCCACAATAGTTTTAACTAGGTTCTTCATATACTACTCCTGAACTTTACTTCTGCGGCTCTCTGTGAAGCGCGCAATAATGCCTTGTTTAGAAAGGAGGCTCCGGGCGGTATCGGTGGGCAGAGCGCCGACACTCAGCCATTTCATAGCCTTCTCTTCATCAATTTTAACCTCCGCAGGATTTAAGAGCGGGTTATAATAACCTACTATGTCTATAAACCTTCCGTCCCTGCGGGCTCTGCTGTCCGCCACAACAATTCTGTAAAACGGGCGTTTTTTGCGCCCCATGCGCATTAAACGAATCTTTGTCGCCACTAATACCTCCGCTAAATATTGCTCTGACTACTTGTCATTCAGATTAGTCCGCTGAAATTATTCTTTGTCATCTTTTTCATCATTTTATTCATCTGTACAAGCTGGTCTAATATCCTGTTGACTTCCTGAACCGATCTCCCGCTGCCTGAGGCGATCCTCTTCTTGCGGGATGCATTTATAATCTGGGGTTTCCTGCGCTCAAGGGGCGTCATGCTTAAAATAAGAGCCTCCGCATGTTTAAAGCGCTTGTCGTCCATAGATATATCGCCGACTTTGGAAAAAGCCTGGGACAACCCCGGAACAAGTTTCATCAGTGATGAAAAAGAACCCAACCGCTTCATCATCTTAAATTGACTTAAAAGGTCATCAAAATCAAGCCCTTCTTTTTTTATCTTTTTGGCAAGACTTTGCGAATCCAGATCAGAAAACGCATCCTGCGCCTTTTCCACAAGGGAAACCACATCCCCCATACCGAGAATCCGACCCGCCATGCGCTCCGGGTGAAACATCTCAAAATCATCCAACTTTTCGCCGGTTCCGATGAAGTATAGCGGTTTCCCGATTACTTCCCGCACGGAGAGGGCAACCCCGCCGCGGGCATCCCCATCGGTTTTCGTAAGGATCATCCCGGTAATATCAAGGTATCTGTCAAACTCCAGAGCGGAAGTTAAGGCGTCCTGGCCGGACATAGCATCTGCAACATAAAAGATTTTATCGCAGGAAAGGGCGTCTTTTATGGATTTTACCTCGTGCATTAAAGGTTCGTCTATATGCAGACGCCCCGCAGTATCTATAATATAGATATCCGCAGCGGCCTTTTTTGCAGACGCAATCCCCGCAGAAGCGATCTTGAGGGGATCGCCTTCGGCTCTGTCAGAATAAAAATTAACTCCCGCCTGCCGCGCCACCGTTTCAAGCTGGTCAATAGCCGCCGGACGGTAAACATCACACGCCGCAAGGAGAACACTTTTGCCGCTCTTTGCAAAATAACGGGCTAGTTTTCCGCAGGTGGTAGTTTTGCCGGAGCCTTGAAGCCCCGCCATTAAGAATATGGTGGGCGGGTGCGGAGAAAGGTGCAACGATGGGGAAACGCCCCCAAGGGTCTCTGCAAGCTCATCATGCACTATTTTTATGAATTGTTGGGCGGGGGTGACGCTAGAAAGCACTTCCGCCCCCAAGGAACGCTCTTCAACTCTGGCAAGGAAAGATTTTACCGCCTTATAATTAACATCAGCCTCAAGGAGCGCCATGCGCACCTCTTTAACGGCTGAAGCAATATTTTTCTCAGTAATGCGAGCTTCACCGCGCAGTTTCTTAAAAACCGCACCGAGCTTGTCGCCTAAATCCGCAAACATTTGGTAAGTATATCCCTTGCGATATGTAATTTTTAGAACAGCTTGCCCTTTTATCTTATTTCCGCCGCTTTGTCAAACAAAAAAAAGCGCTTTTAGCATATTTTTTAGGAAAGTTAGGATTTTCAGAAAAATGACTATTGCTTTCAGCAACTTATGGATTGCGAAACTTGGTGGAAACAGATTAGCATTTTATAAAGGGGCTTAAAAACAGGGGGATTTTAAGCTCCCCCAAAAGCCGCCGCATAGATAGGCACCCTTTTAAAGTTTAATCCTCATCGTCAAAGAGTTTGTCCGTGAGTTCATCATCATCGTCAAAGTCGTCATCCCAGTCTTCATCTTCATCGTCGTCATCATCGGTTATACCGTTCTCTATATCTTGGCGGCATTCGTCATACCCTTCGTCGTAGCCTTCGTCAAACCCCCTTTCACGGGCTTCATCAACAAGCGCCCGCAGTTCTTCTTCCTGTGCGCCCTCAATTTTATATTTGGCAATAAATACATCAATATCCATAACTCACCCCAAAATAAGAATTTCTGAATTGTAACTAAGGTTCTTAGGCATTGTCAAGGAGAGATTATAAATTTGTAATATCCTTCGGATTTAAAACCCGGACGGGGAAGATAAGTTGTAAAAAATGAAGCCCCCTTCCGCTTCTTCATCGCCAGATACAGACCGTTTCCGTCCCCTTGCGGGATTAGTTTTAAAAAAACGGCACCTTTGCAATTTTCTGATAAATAACGGGGTTTTTTGTAAAAACAGCAACCCCTTCCTCTCTCGTTATATGCGGTTGCCAAATATCATTATCCCTTATTTTATCCGCCTTTTGCAAAAAAGCAAATCAAAAAAATCTCAAAAACCGAATTCTCAAAATGCAATATCTATAAAGTATATTTTCCAGATGCGTCTGCATAACTTCCTGACAATACACTATTTTTTACTTCGCTTAAATATTTAAAAGCTGAAACCCCTTCAACTTATGCGGTTTTTGAGCGTTCAACGTTTTCAAGGCCAATCTGCCGCCAACCTTGCCTTAAAAAGCCATTTTAGCATAACCTATTTATGTACCCAAACCGCAGCTGTGCCAAGATAAAATTTTTTTCTTCCTTTTTAGGCATATATTTAACAAATCAACCATTCTCCCTTCGCGTTTTACAAGCGATTATCGCAAATTCAGCCATATCTTAAAAAATGTGAATGCTCTTATTGCCTATCGTTCAATATTTGGATATACTTAAAATGGATATGAATAAATTAATCGCTTTTTTAACGGATAACGCCGTCTTCCCCATAGCTCTTTTAGGCGGGAGGTTTCCCCTTTGGGGGCTCTTATACCTATATATTATGCAGATAATCCCGCTTGCTTCCCTTATCTGTTTCGGGATAATAGTTATATTCCTGCGCGGGATTCTGGCTGCCGTATGTGAAAACAGGCATGGCGCGCTCAGCGTTCTACAATCTTTTTATAAATATATATTCCGCCCTCTGGGGGTGTTGATATTTATTGAGATAGCATACCTCGCTATTACCTATCTCTTTCTTTTCGGCAGAAAAACGGACTGGATTATATTTTTAGCAGCATTCGCCTGCTATACGGTATATTATGCGCTCTCTGTTCTCCCTAAGAAAAAGAGCGCTCCCTGCGATTATACGATCCCGCGGGACGCAAAATTTCACACTGTTATATTTCTCCTCTGGCTCTATGTCTTTATTCATCCGGACGGCTTAACCATGCTTTCTTCAGCTGTAATCCTTATATATATTTTGGAACTGCTCTCCGTATTAAAAGTTGATTCGGAAAGAGGCGTTCTGTTAAGCAGGGCAAAATTATGAGCAAGTTTGCGTTTGGCAAGTTAATAGATATTTCAGCGGCGGCAGCCATCCTCATTGCGCTCTATTTCGCCTTTATCTTTGCCCCTGTGGAGGCTAAGATGGGGGCGATTCAGAAGATATTCTATTTTCATGTAGCCTCCGCTTGGGTGGGTTTCTTTGCCCTGTTTGTTACTTTTATTGCAAGTATTCTCTTTCTTAAAAAGAGGGACAGCGCAAGCGATTATGTTGCCGCGGCGTCCGCAGAGATAGGGCTTTTATTCTGTACAATCGTTATCATAACCGGACCTCTTTGGGCAAAACCGGTATGGGGGGCTTATTGGAGCTGGGATCCGAGGCTGACCACCACCCTTGTGCTCTGGTTTATCTATGCGGGCTATATCCTTCTCCGCAAATTCGTTGCCGAAACTGAAAGAAGGCGGCTTTACTGCGCCGTTCTAGGCATAATAGGTTTTGTAGACGTGCCGATAGTTTTCTTTTCCATCCGCTGGTGGAGAACAATTCATCCGAATGTTCTTCAGAAGGGCGGCGGAGGGCTGCACCCCCATATGCTGACAGCTCTCCTTGTATCTGTCGCCGCCTTTACCATCTTATATGCAGCTCTTATGAATAAAAGGATACGGCTCTTTAAGCTGGAAGCGAGATATGCGCAGGATAATGATGAAACAAATGGGTAGAGATAAATTAGGGTGCTTAGAAAAGGGGGTTTGTCCCTTTCCAGCTTTTCCCTCACTCTGAAATAATATGGATGGGAATAATTTATGAAAAATTTTTGGTATCTTTTTGCTGCATATGCCGCCATATGGGCGTTAATCGGCGGCTATCTCGTGGGGCTTGGGGCCAGAATTTCAAAACTTGAAAAGAAGGACAGATGAGTGCGGAATTGATCACCGCCCTTGACTTTTCAGAGCGCTCTGATGCTCTTAATATGGTTAAACTGATAGGGAGTGCAGGAGTATTCTATAAAATAGGTTTGGAGCTCTTTATATCCGGCGGCAGCACCCTTATACCTACTCTGAAGGATATGGGGAAAAAAGTTTTTCTTGATCTTAAGCTCCATGATATACCGAATACCGTAAGAGGCGCCCTCCTCGCTTCCCTGAGATATGGGGCGGACATAATAGACATCCATATACAGGGGGGGAA
>JAITJJ010000106.1 GCA_031278965.1 Deferribacteraceae bacterium | reverse complement strand
TAAAAACTTTTTTTACCATAACTCTCCCCCTTTCTATCGGCGGGATAATTTCAGGCATTGTCATGGCGTTTGCCCGCAGCTTAGGGGAGTTTGGGGCAACTATAACATTTGTATCAAATATACCGGGAGAGACAAAAACCCTCCCTTTGGCTCTATATTCACAGCTGCAAATTCCGGGGCAGGAAGGCAGTGCGGTCAGGCTGGCGGTAATATCGCTCGTATTGGCTTTTCTGGCTCTTATCGCCTCAGAGTATTTTGCCCGGAAAAATCTGGCAAAGAAAAGCGCATAGGTTAATCCTAAATTCCCCAATTTTTAACTACTACCGCATTTAGAAGCGGGGTGATATGCTTAGCTTTTTTGGCAGGTTCAGAGATGATGATATTGTTGCCGTATATAGCCCTACCCCATTTTTTTAGTAAAAAAATGGGGATAATGCTTCAGAAGGGGGAGCAAGGGGCAAAATGGATAATACCGGAAAGCGCAGGGAATTGACAGAAAAAGAACGTTATGTGATTGAGAAGTGTTTGAAGCGGGGCGACAGCAGGGCTTTAATAGCTATTATTCCTGGAGTAAGCGTAAGGACGATTAACCAAGAGGTTAATCGCGGAACCAGTTGGACAGTGAGCTTCGTTTATATGCAGCATTCATCATAAGGGGAAGTTTAAGACAATTTTTAAAACTATCGCCTGTGATAATGGCAGTGAGTTTTTAGATAGCGCCGCTTTGAAATGTTCGCGTATAAGTAACGGATAGAGCGGCGGATAAACTCATAGTCCCCGCCGAATATCCGGATACAAAGCTGCCGATGAAATCCGGGCAATCCGAATCGCTTGACACTTGCGTAAGAGAACTTCATTTTTTACAACTTAACACATAAAGAGCAATCATAATAAACTTCTTGCATAATACCCCCTTAGATATATAATAACACATGGCTACGAATATATTCGCTTTACCGATTATGGGGCGGGTGAGCAAACTCGCCCAACATACGGATATTGCCCTTGCTGTTGCGGTAATAGCGGTATTAATGGTGATGATCCTCCCAATCCCGCCATTTTTGCTTGATATTGTTCTTACGTTAAGTATCTCCCTCAGCATAATAATACTTCTCGTTTCCATATATATAATAAAGCCGCTGGAGTTTTCTTCGTTTCCGTTTGTTCTCCTTATGGCGACAATATTCCGCCTCTCCCTCAATGTGGCATCCACAAGGCTTATCCTCCTTCACGGGCATGAGGGAACCGATGCAGCGGGGGATGTTATCCGCTCCTTCGGAGAGTTTGTCGTAGGCGGGAATTTTGTTGTAGGGCTTGTGATCTTTGGAATCCTAATCCTTATAAATTTTATGGTTATCACAAAGGGTTCCGGGCGGGTAGCGGAAGTTGCCGCCCGCTTTACTTTGGACGCTATGCCCGGTAAACAGATGAGCATTGATGCCGACCTGAACGCGGGGGTAATTGACGAAAACGAAGCGCGCAAACGCCGGGAAGAGATACGGCGGGAGGCAGATTTTTACGGTTCTATGGACGGTGCAAGCAAATTTGTGAGGGGCGATGCGGTAGCGGGAATCATAATCACCGTCATAAATATCGTGGGCGGTCTTATAATTGGTGTGGTTCAGCAAGGGATGGATGTTGGAGATGCAGCGCGCCGTTTTACCCTCCTCACAGTGGGGGATGGACTGGTGAGCCAGATCCCTGCTCTTGTGGTTTCCACCGCTGCAGGTATAGTTGTAACCAGAGCGGGCAGCGGTCAGGATATACTTTCAAAGCAACTCCTAAAACAGATGTTTCCCCATGCGCGGATACTCTTTATTCTATCTGCCGCTCTCGTCTTTTTTGCCATAATGCCCGGTATGCCGAAACTCCCGTTTATTCTAATTGCCCTTATCACTGCGGGCGCGGGGTATCTTATGGTAAGGCGGCACGCTTCTCCAATTGAAGAAAAAGATGAGGACGGAGATGAGCCTGCCGTAAAAACCGAAGAAGAGGAAGTTAAAGACCTCCTTGAGATGGAGACTTTGGAGCTTGAGATCGGCTTTAACCTAATTCCGCTTGTGGACGCCAATCAAGGGGGAACCCTCCTGACGAGGATAAAATCTATCCGCCGCCAGATAGCTTTGGAAATGGGGTTTATCGTTCCCCCTGTTCGCATAAGAGACAACCTTCAGCTTGAAACCAACTCCTACAACCTCCTTTTAAGAGGAGTCCGCTCAGCAGGAGGACAGGTATACCCCGACAAACTTATGGTGATGAACCCCGCGGGAAACCTTGACGAGGTGAGCGGGATAAAAACCGTTGAACCCGCCTTTTCACTCCCTGCCAAATGGATAGATGAGACGGAGCGGGAAAAAGCCGAAATTGCGGGCTATACACTGGTTGATCCCGCCACGATAATCGCCACCCACCTAACGGAGATCATAAAACAGAACGCTTACGAACTCCTAGGCAGGCAAGAGGTTCAAGAGCTTATCTCTAAACTTAAAGAGAAGCACGAAACCCTTGTAAATGACCTAATCCCGAGTATCCTTGATATGGGGGCTGTAACCCGGGTGCTTCAAAACCTTTTAAGAGAAAAAATATCGATCCGCAACCTGCAAACCATACTTGAAACCCTTGCCGCTTTCGGAGCAAGCTCAAAAGACCCGGATTATCTTACAGAAAAGGTGCGTTTTGCTCTAAGACGGCAGATTTCAGAAAACCTTCTCGCCTCCGACGGGCTTTTGCATATATTTACCTTTAACTCCCAGCTTGAACACCTGTTGGCAAAAAATATACAGCAGGTTGAAGATGTTAAAGATATAGTGATAGACCCGGTTATCTCTAAAAAGATTCTCTATGAAGTTATGGCAAAGTGCGATGATATGGTGGCAAACGGGATGCCGCCGGTGCTGGTGGTAAGCCCGCCCATCCGCAACCCTGTCAGGCGGTTTGTGGAAAAGTATGTTTCGCATATAAATGTTATCTCCCACAATGAGATAGCAGACAATGTAAAATTGGAATCCATGGGGAGCGTTACCGTAGAATAAACAAGGTTCGATTGCGTGTTCTATGAGAATTATCTAATATTTTAGGTGGAATTTATATAATTGTATAAGCCACTTTCGCTTCTGTCCGCGACAATTTTTATCTTTTTTGCCGCACTTACCAATTGACACAAACCCTTTTCTTAATTACTATAATCTAACTGTGTTTCAGTTCGAATATAATAAGGAGTATTTTTATGCCTCGCAAGGATCTTATTTCTTATCCTAAGGTTAAAAGATACCGCATTGATCCCGGAATGCTGGCTTGGTTATTCCACCGCATTTCAGGCGTTCTCATAGGTCTTTTCTTAATCTTTCACATTCTCGGCTTTTCCGGCGTATGCCCGTTTTTAACAAAAGTTGCAGGTTCAAAATATGTTATCGCCGCAATTGCGGTTCTTTTTGCTTTGCATGCCGCCAACGGAATACGCATTATACTTGTGGAGTTTGCCTCTTCGGTTGAAATTAAAAAGTTTAAAGTCCACCTCTCTGTAGCGGCGGGGTTCGCACTGGCATTAAGTGCTTTTGTTATAGTCAAGCTATTTATATAGGGGGTGATTTATGTATAGATTTAGCGGCAGCGGAAACAACGGTCAGCTTGCTTGGATTTTACAGCGAGTAAGCGGGGTTGCAGTTGCAATATGCGGAACTATTATTTTTATACAGATAGCCTTAAACGGCGGGCACGGTTTTACCTCTTGGCTTCTCCTCCCTGTCTTGGGTTTTGGGCTCTGGCACGCTTTCAGCGGCTTTAAGATGATAACAGATGATTATGTCAGCTGCACGGCGTTCCGTCTTATATTGCAGATTTTTTACTGGATAGCGGGCATTGCGGTTGCCGTTATCGGTTTTGCGGCAATCATGCCATATTTCGGATAAATTTTAAACAGGGGAACAAAATGGCGATAAAGATAGAACAACACGTTTATGATGTGCTTATACTCGGGGCGGGAGGCGCGGGATTAAATGCGGCTCAGGTGGCTTCCCAATATGCCAAAACCGCAGTTATTTCGGAAGTTTATCCCACCCGCAGCCACACTATCAGCGCTCAGGGGGGGATCTCGGCTGCTCTCGGAAACTATGAGGAAGACCACTGGCACTGGCATATGTATGACACCGTAAAGGGGGGGGATTATCTTGGAGATCAAGATGCCTGTGAGTATATCACGAAGAACGCCCCGCAGATGATTATTGAGCTTGAGCATATTGGGATGCCCTTCAACAGAACGCCGGAAGGCAAGATTGCCCAGCGCCCTTTCGGAGGCCATACCTCCAATTATGGCAAGCAGGCGGTTAAACGCGCCTGTTATGTGGCAGACAGAACGGGGCATGCCCTCCTTCAAACATTATTTGAAAAATCGGTGAGTCAGGGAACTCAATTTTTCAGCGAATTTTATGCTTTGGAGATTCTTGTAAACACGGACGGGGAAGTTTGCGGACTATTCTGTTTGGATATGAAAAACGGCACTCTCCATATATTTCATACAAAATCGCTTGTTCTTGCCACCGGCGGAAACTGCCGCATCTTTGCCACCACCAGCAACGCCCATATAAATACAGGAGACGGGGTGGCGATGGCTATGCGGGCGGGTTTCTCCTGGAGCGATCCGGAGTTCTTTCAATTCCACCCCACAGGAATCTTCGGGCACGGCAACCTCATTACGGAAGCGGTGCGCGGTGAAGGGGGGTATCTGATAAACGGAGAGGGCACACGCTTTATGGAAACTTACGCTCCCACCATTAAAGACCTTGCGCCCAGAGATATTGTTTCCCGCTGTATGGGGAAAGAGATCGTAGAAGGGAGA
Organism: Deferribacteraceae bacterium; assembly: GCA_031278965.1. Taxonomy (GTDB): domain Bacteria; phylum Chrysiogenota; class Deferribacteres; order Deferribacterales; family JAISNW01; genus JAISNW01. Next base: position 2,186 of record JAITJJ010000106.1, on the reverse strand, counting down.
GGAGTTGGCCCCAATAAAGATTATATACTCCTAAGAATAGATCATATCGGAGCCGATGCCATAATGGAGAAACTGCCGGGAATTCATGAGCTTGCTCTCATATTCTCTGGGATTGACTGCACAAAAGAGCCGATCCCGGTTGTTCCCACCGCCCACTATCAGAACGGCGGAATCCCCACCAATTATTGCGGAGACGTTATAAAAGGCTCCAGCGGCAAGTATGATGTTGTGCCTGGCTTATACGCCGCCGGCGAATGTGCCGCAAGCGTTCACGGAGCGAACCGCCTCGGAACCAACTCCCTTTTGGATCTGGTGGTATTCGGGCGGACAGTGGGAGAGAGAGCGGCAAAATATGCCAAAGAAAGCCCCCTTCCAAAACTTCCAGAAGATGCGGGCAAGGCGGGGCAAGATAAGCTGACCCGTTATGCAAACGCAAGTGGGAATGTCCGTTATAACGATATTTATCAGAAGCTCATAGATACCATGCAACTTAATATGAGCGTATTCCGCACAGAGGAACTTATGAAAAAAGCCCTTGCGGATATAGGAAGATTTGAAGAGATGCTGAAGGATTACAGGGTTGACGATAAATCCACAGTCTATAACCTTGATCTTATTGAGGCTCTGGAGCTTGATAATATGATTTTAGTTGCAAAGGCGGCAACTGTTGCAGCGCTTGCCCGCAAAGAATCCAGAGGCGGTCACTTCCGGGAAGATTATCCCGACAGAGACGACAAGGAATATTTAAAACACAGCGAGGCGTTCCTTGTTTCGGACGGTTCTATCTCGCTAGACTACAGGCCTGTTCGTTTAAAACCCCTTACGGTGGATACTTTCCCGCCTAAACCAAGAGTCTATTAGGAGGTGACCAATGGAAAAAGTTGAACTTGAAATTTTTCGCTACGACCCGGATAAAGATGAAAAACCCTACTTCAAGACCTATGAAGTGGAGGTCAGAAAACCCGGAATGCTCCTGCTCTCCGCTCTTAATCAGGTAAAGTGGGAGATTGATCCCACCCTCTCCTTCCGCCGCTCCTGCCGTGAAGGGGTTTGCGGTTCAGACGGATTAAATGTGAACGGGGTGAACCTTCTCTCCTGTCTTACAAAGCTCTCCTGCCTGAACAGCAGGCATATTGTAATTCAGCCGCTCCCCGGTATGCCTGTGATAAAAGACCTTGTGGTGGATTTGGAAGACTTTTTTGCCAAATTTATTACGGTTAAGCCGTATCTTATCCGCCGCTCTCCCACACCGGATAAAGAGTTTTATCAATCTCCAGAGGACAGAAAGCACCTGGACGGTTTGTATGAGTGCATCCTCTGCGGCTGCTGCTCCTCCAGCTGTCCAAGTTATTGGTATGATAAAAAGTATCTCGGACCTAATGCGCTTTTAAGAGCTTATCGGTATCTGGTGGACAGCCGCGATGAAGGCGCTCTTGACAGACTCCCGATGTTAAATGATCTGCACGGGGTATGGCGCTGCCACACGATCTATAACTGCGTTAAAGCGTGCCCGAAAGAGCTTAACCCAACAAAGGCGATAGTCGGGATACGCAAGATGTTATTGAACTGATCTTAAATTAGGGGGGCGGATGCTCCCCCTCCCCAGAGTGTCAAAATTGCGCAAAATTGCGATTGTTTTAAATTCCCCTCCCAAGGAGGGGAAACACGCTGTGTTTTTGATCAAGAAATGGCTTTGGCTATTACGAATTGCCTTATTCAAATAAAGGCGAATGCTTTTGAAAATCGGAATGGCTCGGGGTTGGTGTTATTAATGTTAAGCATTCATTCTAGAGCGGGAGTATTAAACCTTTGCTGTGTCCTTTTAACTCCGATGAAGGGGTTTCTTGCCTTCCCATATAGTAAACCGTTATAAAACAGCGTCACTTAAAACCGACTTTTCCAATAGTGGGTATTTGATACTTGTCCGTCTTTGGTTTATCGCCAGATTGTCGAAGCAGGAGTAAAACTCCCGGATACAGCAGTTTCGGGAGATATCAGGGAGATGGAGTTTGATGAGATGTGGCATTTTATTGGTTTAACAAAAGAAAAGTTTGGCTCATCAAGGCGGTTGATCGTAGCAGACGGAGAACTGTGGTCTGGGTGTTCGGCAATCGTGATACTGAAACCTTCCAACGTCTCTACGATAAAGTGAAGCATTTGAAGGATTGTATATTTTACACAGATGA
>JAITJJ010000099.1 GCA_031278965.1 Deferribacteraceae bacterium | reverse complement strand
GTTAAATGAGCGTTTTGATGTGCTGCAAGGTATATTGCCTATATATCATTATCGTGATGTAAAATATATAGATTGGGATCCTGCTCCTGCGGAGATTGATGATCTAAAAAATGCAATTATCGCCAATGCGGTGGATAGGATACACGGGGTTCAAGATTACGGTTCAAAAAATGCATTGGAAAAACTTACATCTTCTATGTGCCCAGTAAAATACTTACCCTTCGCACAGCACATCCTAAAGCGCATATGGAATATGAGGCATGCATTTTAGGGTTTTACTGTAAAATAGAGTAAAAACTATCCTTAAACCTTATTTTTGCTCTTTTTCAAAGAAGTATGTTCAATTTTTTAATAATCAAAAGACATTGTGGAGTATTTAATATCAAAAGTTTCAGGGGGAAAATTTCCTGCGCCGCCGTGTATTTGCTCAAGGCTATTTATAATATTATGCAACAATTAATTCTATTTCAATTTCAATAGTGAATTTATAATCCAAGGTTAAGCAACAATTGAGTGAATTTTCACATTGTTTTACTGATACCAAGTATATCATATTTGATTTAAAAATAGAATAACGCGTAGCCACCTCGTTGCCGCGGGAGTTTTCATTCCGCCGTCCCTAATTCCGGATTGTCATCAGGGGGTGCCGCTCTGACAGAGTATCCCCGCCGTTAAAAGAAGCCCGAATATAAGAACATTCCGCCCCGTTTGCCCTAGCAGGATATTCAACTCCCTCCCTTCCGAAGTGATTAGTTTTCGCCATGAAAGAATTACGACCACAAATAAGAGGATATACAGCGCAATAAACCAGAGGGAGAATTGGCGCAGAGCGGCAAAAGCTATAAGGAAGGCGCAGATTATATTGGATAAAAAGAGCTTGGCGCCGAAATCTCTTCCGCAGACAACCACGGAAGTATTTTTCCCGCTCAGGCTATCTTCTTTATAATCCCTATAATTATTCACAAGCAGAATATTATCTGTGATAATGCCTATGGAGACGGAGAGCATAACCGCCTGAAGAGAAACCCCTCCCGTTATGGCATAATAGGTGAATATCACGGGTATAACTCCGTAAAATACGATAACGCACAGATCGCCCCATCCGTTGTATGCCAGAGGATACGGTCCGGCGGAGTAGGCAAGGGCGGTGATGCAGATAAGCGCCCCGACAAGGAGTAGCCAGAGAGAACACTCATAGGCGATATAAACTCCGAACGATACTGTTAGTACAAGCATAATAACGGTTGCCGCAAGCATCTCTTTCGGGGCTGCGGCTCCCGTCGCCACAGCCCTTTTTGGACCCACCCTTATGCGGGTGTCCGCCCCTTTCTTGTAATCAAAATAATCGTTGGCAAAGTTGGATGCGATCTGGGCGGAGAGCGCGACCAAAAAAGCGGCAAAAAAGACGGTCAAGTGGGTAAACCCATCTTTATATGCAAGAGCTCCCGCCACTATAACAGGGGTAATTGAGCCCGGAAGAGTTTTCGGCCGCGCCGCTGAAATCCAGAGGGCTATCTTTTCTCTATTCATATTCAATAGAGTTTAAGGTATATATTCAGCATTGTGTATTCGCCGAGTTTGGAATCCACCTCCACCCTCCCGTCGTGTTCTTTTGTAACCCGATAAACAATGGCAAGCCCCATCCCTGTGCCCGGAAACTCGCTCTTTACGTTTGAACCTCTATAAAAGCGGGAGAATACATTTTTAAGCTCATCTTGAGGGATGCCAACCCCGTTGTCCTTTATCCAGAGCTTCACTTCGCCGCCCAAATTTTCAAGCCCTATCTCTATTACCCCGTGCGGATAAGAGTATTTTACGGAATTGCCGATGATGTTGGAAAGCACAAAATAAAACGACTCGCCGTCCGCCTGAATTACATCATCTTTTCCAACCAGAAGTTTTATTTCAAGTTGTTTGTTGCGTATATCCTGCTCATAAACTTCCAAAATGGTTTTTACAAAATCCTTAAACTTTATCGGTATCTTGTGGTAAGTATGCTGCCCATGTTCAAGGCGGCTCATAGTGATTATATCGTTGAACATACTGCTTATAGACGAGATATTGCGCTTTAGAGCGGCTATAAAACGCTCTTTTCCTACAGCGTCGTTCATAAGCCGCACATCGTTTAAAAGCTCGGCATATGATAAAATTTTGGTAAGGGGGGTTTTTATCTCGTGGGCTATGGAATCAAGGAGATCTGTTTTCAGTTGATTTAAGGTGTCCAGCTGCTCATTTTTTTCTTTCAGCTCATCCACAAGCTCTACATACTTCTCCACGGCCTGGGAGAGCTTTGCTTTCAGGTGTTCCTCATTGCGGTATATCTGTTCGCTCATCATGTCAAAAGCCTGCGAGAGCTCGTCTATCTCGTCGCCGGTTTTTATATTTGTTTTAACCCCGTATTCGCCGCTTCTCACCTTTCCCGCTGCGTTCGTCAAGACCTGTATCGGAGAGATAACCAGGCGGAACAATAAGTAACTCACAAGTGAGAGCATAACCAGAAAGCCGAGCCCCGCTGCAAAGATAAGGGTGAAGTTGTTGGAAGTTATGGTTTTTACCATATCTTGAAGAGGGATAGTAACAGAGATTATTCCGCGGAACTCCCCTTCGGAGTACCCCTGCCGGGCGTGGCACTGCATACAGGATTGATTGATATGCAAAGGCGCTGCAAACATGTAAACATCCCCTAAAACCGCATCTTTGCCTAGCTCATGATATTCGGACAGCCCTGTTTTTATAGCGGAGATTGCCCTCTCTTCAAACGGTGTCGGGGAATTTTCCCTGTTTACAAGTTGATCGCTTGTTATTCTGAAGCGGAAATCCGCCATGTAGTCGGCATATTGGGAAAGCTCTTTTGTAGCGACCGCCGGAACCGGCTCTATCCTGTCGCGGTTTTCCGATACCCACTGACGGGTTACCACTATCATCTGAAAGAGTGTAAGCGCCCTTGTCCGCGCCAGCATCTCTATCTGCTTCTGCTGATTTAAGATAACAAGGGTAATGGCGGGAAGCATTATAAGAATTACCGCAAAAGCGATAAGAACCACCACTTTGGAGGTAAGTTTCCACTTCACTGCATATCCTTGCTGCGAAGGGAGAGCAAGCGTCTTATCTGAGAGGGGCGGAGCGCGCCGGCATTAAAACACTTTGACAAAATATGCTTTGCCGCCTCTTTCGGGATTGTCTGGAGCAGAGCCGTTGCCTATATACCCTGTTCCGTAAATCTGCTCCTGGAGAAATTTAAGCTCCTCCGTAAGGTTGTCGCTGTCAAAGATGCTTTTAGTAAAAGGGTCGTTTCGGTCGTGAGCCCTGCGGGCATAACCGTGGTCAATCCGCTTATCGTCAAAATAGAGCTCATACGCCGCCCGCAAACTCTGGGGAGTAGCGTTATCAAAACCTTCATAGCCGGTTGAAGCGGGTTTATAAGCGCCTATGCATATGGAGCCTGTCGGGATAGTTTTATTGGCGGCTATATTTTTAATCGTATCGGGGTAAAACGCAAAGCTGTAAAACTCTCCGTTGCCGTCCACCGTTTTAGTTCCGTCATCGGATACGCAACGGGTAAAATAATAATGGTAACCGGCATCCGCAGCGGGGTTAATTCCCACCTGAAAATCGTTCTCATTAAGGAGAGTTGCGTCTATAAGGTCGTTTTCAGCCAACTTAGAGTTGGCAAGGATAATCACGTTTGCATCCGTTGAGCCCATGCCGGGGAACCCTTTATAGAGCTTATAATATATAGTTAAGGCGGAACGCATATTTTCAAATTTAGCGCACTCCTTTTTTAGTTTGGCTACGTCAATAGTGGCGCTGACTTTTAATACGATCCCCATAATAAGCCCTATTATAATAAGGACAATGGCAAGCTCGTAGACTGTAAACCCTTTATTTTTAATCACTTCAACACCTCCTAAAACTTAAAGAGCAGGGAAGGTTTAGCATAAAGGAATTTTATGCTTTTAGCGCCCTTTCGTCAATCAAAAATTTAACTCGCGTTACCCCATTTTTTGTATTAAGATCAACATAAGGGAAATTTATTCTCATATTTGTTCAGATAATCCTCTAAAGTGAAAAAATGGGGATGTTTTCGTTTTTTCTTCTCTCTAAATCGGTATAACTCTTTGCAAAAACTGGATATGGGAGCCACTAAAAAAAGTTAAAATCTGGGAAAATACTCAAACAACTTTTATCACTCAAAAATGGGCTCTAACCCTTAATAAATAATGCTCTACACATTTCATGGCTGCAAAAGTCAG
>JAITJJ010000180.1 GCA_031278965.1 Deferribacteraceae bacterium | reverse complement strand
CCGTATACTATAATATCTGGGGCGCTTTTGCGGAACTTCCTAGTCAGATACTCAATACGGTTGCCAAACGCATTATCGCTGTGGGAAACTGCAATCCGCACTCCGTCAAGCTCCAATACAAGCTCGTTAGGGAGAGAAAGCGCGTCATTATTTCCGAGAACACCATAAAAACGGGCACACTTTGCAACAAACTCCGCATAAAAAGCTGCGCTCCCGTAATCCCCAGCATGGATTACTGCATCCGCCGTCTCCGTATCCTTGCGCAAAGTCTCAGGGAGATCGGAATAGTGTCTGACATGAGTATCAGAGGTTATCAGTATCCGCATTGTCGGCTTTTACAGCGGGTGTTTTCTTCTTAATGCTCTGAACGTATATCTGCTTTATTCTGGATTTTTCATCCTTGCGCTCATCAATATTAAAAAGAGTTGTCGCCTTTACAAGATCTTTTAACTTTGAATAGCCGTATATTCGGGGATCAAACTCCGGCGACTGGTTGGCGATATGCTGCCCGACATTGGCAAGATATGCCCAGCCGGATTCATCAACTGCAGCTTCCACAGCGTTTCGCAACAGATTTACCAAAGAAGTGTTCCCCTTGAGGGTGCGGGAATTCAACGGCTTATCAATCTTTGCCCCTTCCCCCGCTTCGGATTTTAATATCTCCGTAAAGATAAACTTATCGCACGCACTAATAAAAGGTTTCGGTGTTTTTTCCTCTCCGAATCCATATACGGTGAGCCCGGCTTCCCTAATGCGGGAGGCTAGGCGGGTAAAATCGCTGTCGCTTGATACTATGCAGAATCCGTCAAATGTTCTGGTATAAAGCAGATCCATGGCGTCTATTATAAGGGCGCTGTCTGTGGAATTTTTGCCTGTGGTATAACCAAACTGCTGAATAGGTTGTATTGCATAAGAGAGCAACACTTCTTTCCACCCCTTTAGGTGGCTTCCAGTCCAATCGCCGTATGCCCGCCTGACCGTGGCAATTCCGTATTTTGCGACTTCTTGAAAGAGGTCTTTTACATTGTTCGGACTGGCGTTATCCGCGTCAATTAAGACAACAAGTTTTTTAGGTATTATATCTCTAGTTTCCATAAGAAATATTATAAAATTTTTATTGCGTTGGAAAGGAAAAAATAAAAAGAGTATTTGTATCGAGAGTAATCGCTGTATATTTTTGCCGGAACAATTTCACCGCTTTATCTTCCTCTTCTTAGTTTTGCAGTTCACTGACAATAAAGAGATAATACGGAAATATTTTACAGACTTGCATAGTTATCAACTATATGTTAAAATTATATTTCATGTCGGGATAAAAGGCGCTGAGTTAGGGTATCTGCCTTACTTCTAAGCAGCCTTTATATTCTGACAGGTATATTATGCGCCTTCAGATATTCCTTTATCTCTTGAACCGAATATTCGTTATAGTGGACGATACTTGCAACCAGAGCGGCATCGGCTTTCCCTGCCGTCAGCACTTCCGCCAGATGCGCGGGTTTCCCCGCTCCCCCGCTTGCCACCACCGGCACATTCACGGCGGAGCTAATCAACCTTGTAAGGCAGCTTTCGTAGCCTTCTTTTGTGCCGTCCGCATCCACCGAGTTTAAGACAATCTCCCCCGCTCCCAGACTTTCAGCTCTAAGCGCCCAAGCAAGGGCATCAAACTCTGTGGGGGTGCGCCCGCCGTTGATAAAGACTCTGTAACCCGAAGGCATTGACGGATCCGCCGCCGCATCCATTCCAAGCACTATGCACTGGTTGCCGAAGAGGGCTGCACCTTCCTCAATAAGGGCAGGATTTTTAACCGCCTGTGAGTTGACACTTATCTTATCAGCTCCGGCGTGTAAAATATTTCGCATCTCATCAACACTTGAAATACCGCCCCCCACAGTAAAAGGGATGAACACCTTCCGCGCCACACCCTCCACTACCGGGATAATTGCAGAGCGCCTTTCATGGGAAGCTGTAATATCGTAAAAGACAAGCTCATCAACGCCATCGTCATAGTATTTTGCCGCCATTTCCACGGGATCGCCTACATCAATATTTTCTTTAAATTTTATCCCTTTGGTGGTTTTGCCATCCCGAACATCAAGGCAGATAATAAGCCGTTTCATAAAAGCTCCGCAAAGTTCATAAGCAGCTTGAGCCCCCACTTTCCGGAACGCTCCGGGTGAAACTGCACAGAAACAAGATTGTCTTTCGCAAGCCCCGCTGCATACTCCGAACCATATTCGGCGGTGCACAATATATTGTCTTTATCTGTGGGAACGGTATAATAGGAGTGAACGAAATAAAACGCCGCTCCGCTTGGAATCCCGTCAAAGATGGGGTGGTCTGAATGATAAACATTGTTCCACCCGATCTGGGGAACTTTTAAGCCGCCGGCGGAAAAACGTTTGCAAACTCCGGGCATAAAAGCTAAACAAGGGGTATCCCCTTCTTCGGAGTGTTCTAAAAAAAGTTGACTCCCCAAACATATTCCAAAGATTCCCCGCCCGCTTGCCGCATAACTTTTTAAGAAAGTATCCGTGCCTGCGGAGCGGAGTTTATTCATAGCGCTTTTTGCGTGCCCCACCCCAGGAAAGATCAGTTTATCGGATTTTTCCAAAACTTCAGGCTTATCTGAAATAAAAAAATTGGCTTTAAGATAATCAAGGGCGTTGGCAACACTGCGGAGATTCCCCGCTCCATAATCCACTACGGCTATTTTCATAGATAATAGCTCTTTACAAGGGATGTCACAAGAAGCCCCCAACCGTCCACCAATACAAACAGGAGAATCTTAAACGGAACCGAGATCATCACAGGCGGGAGCATCATCATCCCCATTGAGAGAAGAACGCTTGAAACCACAAAATCTATTATCAGAAATGGGAGAAAGAGTAAAAAACCGATCTGAAAAGCAATCTGTATCTCCGAAAGCACAAAAGCCGCCACAACAACATGATCCGGTATTTCATCAATAGTTCTGGGACGTTCTGCTCTTGATATATCCAAAAAGAGAGCTATATCTTTATTCTGAGTGTTGGCAATAAGAAACTTGCGAACCGGCACCTTTGCCCGCGCCGTCATCTCCTGAAAGGTGATTGTTTCCGCAAAATACGGAGCAAGGGCTTGTTTATTGACATCGGAAGCCACCGGAGCCATTATAAAAAAGGTTAAAAGAATCGCCATTCCAACCAATATCTGATTGGGAGGCATCTGAGCGGTTCCCATAGCGGTGCGGAGAAAGTGGAAAACTATGATAATTCTGGTAAAAGAGGTCATAACCATAAGAATTGCCGGCGCAAGGGTAAGGATAGTCAAAAGGGCAATGATTTGCAGCGCCACCGCCACATCCCGCGGAGAGCTTGCCTCTGCTGCGCCAAATGTTACGGATGGTATCGGAAGTGTCGGCGGTTGTTGTTGCGCCGCAGCCGCCCCCGTCATCGCCAGAATTATAATTAAGGCAAAAAAAGCTATTTTTTTTGGAGTTTTGATAGTTTGTCCTCCAATATTGCGCCGGAATCCGCAATTTCATCCTTTAAAGGAACATTTTTTTGAAAAAATTTCAGATAGCCGGAGAAATTTTTCCGTTTTGCAAACCCCGATTTAAGAAGATTTATCTCCACAGGATCAGTTAATTTGTCAATAAGGTTTATGCTCTGATCTGTTGTGCCGAGAATATATATTGCCTCGCCAAGTTCATAAAAAAATACTGTTTTTTTAATAGAGAGATCAATTTTCCCCAAAAGTCGCCCGCTGCCCGGAATATCTGAAGAGATATTTGTCTTAAAAAACATCTTCATAACCGCATAGCATAGAAGGATAAAAACAACCACCATCAATAAGCCTAAAAACATCTGGAAATATGCGCCAAGCCCCATAGCGGGTGCGGAGGAGGATTCAGGAGAAACCAGAACGGGCGGGAGGGGAAAATCAAGGCGCAGTACTTTATCTTGAGCGGTAATATTCGGTTCAATTACCCCTTCGGAAAAAGTAATAGTCAGTCTATTCTTTATCCCTTCGGAAGTTGCCGCTGCGGAGAGAATCGGGAGATTCCAGAAATCAACGGAATTGGCCGCCGCCGCTTGCGGGGTTGCGACGGCAAGGCTCATGGCCTCTAATGTTTCAAATTCCAATATATATTCGTTTTGGGTTTTGGAGTATCCCAGGTTTGTATAGGAACCGTTGAAAGATAAGGTAAATACCAGAGAACTTGAAGTAAATTCATAGTTTACAGAACCGGCGAAGGCTGGTGTCGCCAAAAGCATAAAGATGATTATTTTTTTCATCTTAATTCATATTTTGCTTTCCAATTACGCATCATACAAGCCGTCTTTATATTTTTCCACCAGATTTTCTTTGGTAAGGATCTCGGTTATCCGCAAAGCAAAACGTTCATCCAAGACCATAACTTCCCCGTAAGCCAGCGGTTTTCCATTTACAAGAAAATCTACAGGTTCGCCGGAGGTTTTATTTAGTTTTATGATCGTTCCGCTCTCCCAACGGAGCATTTCGCCTATGGTGACTTTTTTTCGCCCCAACTCTACATGGATGTCAAAAAGCACCTCGCCATAGGTTTCCTTGATCTCTTCCCGATCCATTTTATTTATTGCACCACAAATTCAGTGAAAAACACATCCTCCACCTTCCCGCCGGACATAATGGTATTCAGCCTGCGCAAAATCTCTTGTTTTAGGGCAATCTTCCCCTGCGGGGTGCTGATCTCCTCAAAGGTTTTGGAAGAGATTATGGAGATAATAATATCTTTGATCTTAGCGTCTTTCTGCTCAACTTCCTGCTGAAAATTTTTATGCTTGCTAAGCTCAAGGGAGAGAGAGAATCTTAGATAACGTTTGCCGCCGGCATCTGCCAAATTCACCAGAAATGCTGTATATGGCATTATCGGGCCGGGTTCTGCCTGCGGTTTCGCCGCCGTTGCGGGAAGCTCTGGAGCAACTAAACTTTCTTCAACGGACGGTTTATGCAATACCAAGAAATATAACGCCGCACCCCCGCCTGCCAACAACAGCAAAACGAGGACCGCAACAATCATTAGCCCCCCTTTGCCTTTTTTTACAGGCTGTTCCGCCTTGCTCTCTTCCTCAGCCATATTTCATCTCCAAAATGCTAATTATAAGTTTATATTAAAAAAAGAGAAGAATATCAAGAATAAAATTTTCCTCTACATACTATCATCAATAGATTTTTAACAAATAGCAATGCAACGGATACGGACAGCGGCAAGAAGCAAATCTGAGTTTTTGGCATAATACGTCACTATCCCTCGCCAACATTTCAAGTCCAAGAATGCATTCTTTACAAGATGATGCCGTTTGTAAAGATACTCATCGCAATACCGCTGTTCCCTTATCTATGTTATTCGGAAAAAATAAAACAACAATTGAAAATGCCTAAAAAATGGATTAAGATAGCTGTCCGCATTAGGTTAACTCCCTTTTTGCGGTGAAAGTATGAGCTTTTGGAAGAGTTGGCTATTGAGAGCGGAGAAGCGGCGGGGTTTTGAGTTAAGTACTTCCCTGCTTTTCCATAAATTATTGGGAGGATTTTATGCCCGCAAAAGTTATCTTTACTGTTCAAAAAGGCGGTTTATCCGGCAAAAGTTTTACCTATAATAAAAAAGACTCCATAATACTCGGACGGCAGGACGACTGCTCTATTGTATTGCCTGAGTCTACTGTCTCTCGCTATCACTGCCTGATTGACATTACTCCTCCCTCTGTTGCGGTGCGGGATTTTGGAAGCCTGAACGGCACATACCTTAACGGGGCAAAGATTGGACAGAGGGCTGCGGAGGTTTCCGTGGAGGAAGGGCGCGAAAAGAAAGGAGATATTTTTCCTCTGCACTCTGGGGACATCCTCGGTTTAGGCAAGGAGTGTGAAATTAGAGTGGAGACGGCGCTGCCGCAATATTGCGCTGACTGTTTTTGTGAGATAGATAATCCCGATTTT
>JAITJJ010000161.1 GCA_031278965.1 Deferribacteraceae bacterium | reverse complement strand
AAGGTTGATTTTATTGCTTTTGTACAAAAATCACTATATCAACTTTGTGAGGCTTTTTCTGCCTCTTTCTGCTCCCTAATCCAGTATCCTCAACCCTCTGCAGATGTTCAATAAAAAATCCTGGGGTAACGCGAGAAACTAAACAAGGATAATTTAGCTTCTGATTCATTTATGATAGTGTCTCGGCTATTCATGTGAGAATTTGTCCCGGAGATAAATTTATATAAAGAGATATTTGTATATATTTCTGTAGAATTCAAGAAGGCGAGAAATCTCGGGGGAAATTATGAGGGGAAATAATTGTCGGAGCTTACTTTGATAAACAGGAAACTCTTAATAGATACTTTAACGTATTCCACCAGGTTTTAATTAACTACAAAATTCCGTATGGCTTCTTCACTGACCGCCGAACCATATTTGAATATAAGCATAAAAATACTAAACTCGTTGAAGATGACGCCTTCACTCAGTTCGGATATGCCTGCAAACGCCTGGGAGTTGAAATAAAAACAAGCAGCGTCCGCAAGCAAAAGAGCTTGTGGAGAGAGTTCGGAACTTTGCAGAGACGCCTGCCGTTCCTTCTGAAACGAACAGGCAAACGAATTCCTAAACTCCTACATAAAGAAATACAATGCCAAATTTGCTCTTAATAACAATAATATCCCCTCTGTCTTTGAAAAACAACCGGATACTGAAGAATAATTATTTCATTTGTAGCTGTTTTGGTCTATATAGCACTATGAAAACAAACGAATTTATTCGTAATATTTAACTTGATAATATCTGGTTATCGGAGTAATTAACCTAACGAGACATAACTGTAACAAGTAGAGATATATTATGTATTGGCTGACTTCGCTTTTTTTTACTGATTCTTCTGTTGCGTCCGGGATATCCCACGCGATTTTTATCATCTCGCTGACTATTGCCATAGGTGTTGCCTTGGGAAAACTTCAATTTAAGGGAGCCTCTCTTGGTTCGGCATGGATTCTTTTTACGGGGATTGTTCTAAGCCACTTTGGTATGCGGATAAATCCCGCCGTATTAAACTTTTTAAAAGAGTTCGGGCTTATCCTCTTTGTCTATTCCATAGGTCTTTCAGTGGGGCCGGGTTTCTTCTCTTCTTTTAAGCGGGGGGGGATAACCTTAAACCTTTTGGCTGTATCTGTTGTTTTTTTAGGGGTTATCATAACTTTGGCAATTCATTATGTCACCTCAACCCCTATTCCTGCTATGGTAGGGATATTATGCGGAGCGGTTACCAATACCCCCGGGATGGGAGCGGCGCAGCAGGCATTGGAACAGGCGGCAGGGGCGGCGGATCAGAATGTTGCCGCAGGCTATGCTGTGGCATACCCTCTGGCGGTGTTAGGCGTTATAACCGCCATAACTGCCATGAAAAAAATCTTTAAGGTCAACTTTAAGGACGAGAAGAAAATCCTTGAGAATCTGGAAAATGCCAAAGATGCCCCCCGACGTGTTTCGCTTAAAATAACAAATTCTGCTTTGGACGGGAAAAATGTGGCGGAGATACATCAACTTATCAATAGAAACTTTGTTATAACCAGATACCGCAGGCGTAACGGCGACATAGAAACCCCCAGCGCAACAACTGTTCTCCAGAAAGGCGACGATCTACTCATCGTAACCTCTGTGGATGCCGCTCCCGCCATACTTGCCTTTATGGGGAAGGAGACTTCAGAGCAGTGGATAAACGCCCACACAAACCTTATATCAAAAAATGTTATAATTACAAAACCGGAGTTAAACGGAAAGACGATAACTCAGACCAGAATCCGCAGTTTTGGAGTAAATGTAACCCGAATACACAGGGTGGGGATGGATCTTGTGCCCAACCACTATCTGCACTTGCAACTTGGGGACGGTTTGCAGTTGGTGGGCACCGATTCTGCCGTTCAGAAAGCCGAAGAGAAGTTGGGGAATTCCCTTAAAACTCTGGATGAACCTAACCTTTTCCCCATATTTTTGGGGATAACTCTGGGGGTGATTGTGGGATCCATCCCGTTTGCCTTTCCCGGATTGCCCCAGCCCATAAAATTGGGGCTTGCAGGAGGACCCCTTGTTGTTGCAATCTTGATAAGCCGTTTTGGAGTGACAAAACTAGTCACCTATACATCCGCAGGAGCGAACCATATTATGCGGGATATGGGCATCTCTATCTTTCTTGCCTGTGTGGGGCTTTCCGCTGGTGAAAATTTTGCCGCCTTTCTTGCAAACGGCGGATATATTTGGGTGCTTTACGGTCTTATCATAACCCTTGTGCCGATCTTTACAGTCGGCTTTATAGGCAGGCTAAAGTTTAAGTTGGATTTTTTTACCCTTACCGGTTTGCTTTCCGGTTCTGTAACCAATCCGCCCGCTCTGGCGTATTCCGGCAGAATTTCGGAAAATAATCACCCTGCTGTGGCTTACGCAACGGTTTACCCGCTTACCATGTTTTTAAGAATTCTCTCGGCTCAACTTATCATACTGATATTTATTTAAAAATATTATGCGAATTCCAACCAAAATATTTTATAGGCAGCCTGATAAGATGAGCTTTATGGGTATATGTTTTGCATAAAAGTGAGCTTTATATGAATGATTTAGTTGATATTAAATGCGATTTAAGGACTGATGCAAATGGCGGTGATGTAGATAAGAGCAGTGCTGTTTTACGGAAGTATCATAAAATATTATGGAGTAAGCCCTTAAATTCTGGGGGTTAATGTATATAAGCCCAAATGGAGTGGATAAGGAATTGCCCTAAATGTATTTTTACATTCAGCAATGTTTTAAGTGCACTAAAAAGTATTTGTTGATTTTTTGGTGAATTAGGATTGTATCTGCTTGAAACCCTTGCTGTATAATACTTAATAAGAACTGGATCGTTATTGGGCAGTAGCTTTTTTATGAATTTATCAAGATTAAGCCATTTCATACAGGGGCTATTGGTTTTAAGTGCTCGATAATATCAATAACTCTGAATTCCCGTTCATTTTTTTAGTCTAGTAGTCCGTGTCTTCTAAAAGATTACAAAATTATAGGATAAAGCCGTTTAAGTTTAGTTCGGGCATCATCAGTTGTAAAATGCCAGTTGACACCTTTTTGGTCGCTATTGCGTTT
>JAITJJ010000129.1 GCA_031278965.1 Deferribacteraceae bacterium | reverse complement strand
GAAAGAAAGAAAGAAAGAAATGGTTTTCTCTCACGCATAAAAAAATCCTCCTAAAGATTTAGTTTTGAAATTAAATTAAATATATATCAAATATATTATTAGTCAATAAAAAAGTTAATAAATATTTAAAAAAATAGAGGTATATAATTTTATGCTTTTTGCGCGCAAGAACAGTGTTTCACGCTCAGTTGCATGAGAGCGCAATATTTGCCGGACAGAATAACTACGGGTTTCACGAGCAGTGATGCGAAAGCATCACGTCAGACTTTTGAAAAAATCAGTTTTAAGGGATGCTGTTTTAGAATGGATTTTTAATTTTAATGGCATCAACCTTGAATCATCACGATTTACAAAGGCATTCGCCTTTATTTGGACAGGGCAATTCATAAAGGCTAAAACCCTTTTTTGCCCAAAAACGCCAAGCCGTCGGTGTTTTCACCGTCCTTAAGAGCGGAATTGTTTAAGCTCTCCTTCGCCCTCAGCTTTTTTAAGTCTATGTGAAAGTTGAGACTACTTCCCTCTCGCCTTTTTTATCTTGCTCTCTCTGTTTTTTTCCTGAGTTGGGCAGGCAATCCCAAAATTATTGGCGTTAAAGCTCAATGCTAATTTAACTTCGCCGCATCTTTTTTTCCCGGTCTTCACACTTTCTCTTAAAGTATTCATAAAGCACCTCTTTGTCTTTCTATACGAATACAAGCAAAAAGTATGCCAGAAACAGATAAAACCAGCGCTATCCTTAATTTAAACTTTTAAACCATTTAAAATACCGCGGTAACGGTTAAGCCGGGTTTTGATCAATAAAGCTTTGCCAAATCCTCTGAAAGCGTCCCTCTGTCCTTTCACCGAAGGGAATTTTGCTTTATATATCTTAAAACTGTCTCCCCGTATCTTCTCTCTTTCATTATATTAAAGCCGTCCGGTATTAAAAACGGGGAGCGGACGGATTCTTCATACCCTATAAGGGTGTCCGTAGCGAGGTTGCCTTTCAGCTGCATTAATACTATATCGGGTGAAAAGGCGGAATACGGCGGATCAATATATATTATATCAAAAACTCTCCCCGTCAGCCTTTTCCCTGCCTGCAGAATATCGGAGCTTATTATATTAAATTCAACTCCCGCAGGTATTACGGAGATATTTTTTTCTATGCACCTTACATCAATATCAAGAAAGGTAACCCTGTCCGCCCCCCGGCTTATCGCCTCCAACCCCACCGCCCCTGTGCCCGCGAAGAGATCCAAAAAAGCTGCACCTTCAATCCCCCCTATTGAAGAGAAAAATGCGGAGCGGAGTTTGTCTGTGGTAGGGCGGAGTTTGGAGGCATCTTTCGGAGCGATTATCTTCCGGTTTTTTAAGATTCCGCCGGTAATTCTCATAAAAGCTCCCCGATAAAATCTTTTAACCTTTTATCATTAAACCATCCGTCAAACGAGTATGAATCATTAACTCTCCGGGATAAATCCGCAAAATCAAAAACGGCGCATTTACCCCCTGTTTTTTTCAACTTTCCCCTATACCCGTTAAAACCTTCCATTAAAACCCCTTCTTTAAGGAAGTTTGCATAAACAACCGCCGTTTTTACCAGATCTCCGTAAGAGGTGTGATAAAAACCGCCGTATTTGTCGCCGAACCCCTGCGGAAGGGAGATTCTAATCACCCTTATATTCCGGGCGGTCAGAGCAATAAAGAGCCAAGCAGAGCGCAAAAGCGACTCCAGAGGCTCCAACGGCTCAAACTCCATCTTTGCAAGGGGTGCTCCCGAGAAGACCAACATCGGATATATTCGTGCAAAATCCGCCTCCAACTCCTTTATCCTGTCGCAACTTTCTTTAAATCCGCCCCTTGTCTCCCCGTAAAGCCCTGTCATAAACTGGGCGGCTGTCTGACATTTTGCATCTTTCAGAGCGCAAAAGAGAGATATAGCGTCATCTGCAGTATATCCGCGTCCGTTTAAACGCAAAACTTCATCTGAAAGGGATTGAACTCCCAATTCCAAAACCGAAATATTGTCCTCAGCTTCCTCTATAAAATCACCTTTTATGCTGTCAGGGCAAGTGGAAACCCGCACAGGATAAGGACGGGCCATCTCATATAAGGCAAGCCTAACGGAACGGTCAAGCCCGGCAAATGTGCCGCCGTAAAAAGCTATCTCATCCCACTCGCTGCGCCGCCTTTCCCATTCGTTTATCTGCTGTTTGGCATTTTGTAAGATCATGGACGGGGTATGCCCCGTGATCGCCTTTTGATCGCAGTAAACGCATCTGCGGATGCACCCCGCAAAAGGGATGAAAACCGGAAGTATATACCGCTTTTTCACTTATCGGGCGAGCTCTTTTACCGGCATAAACTTGTAGCCGCGGCTCAAAAGCTCCGGGACAACGGTTTCAAGGACAACCACCGTATCAATCCGCAAATGCCCTATAACAACCATCGCCCCTCCCCTATCGGCGGACACCAGGGCTTCATAAAGTTTTTTTGCTATATAGGCGCGGTTATTTTCATTGTCTAAAAACCGTTGATTTTGGGCGCACTTTAACCCCAGCTCTTTGCAAACCCGGTAAGCGGCGGTATTCGGAGAAGTTTTAGAATCTACAAAAGTATCGGTATGCCTGGAAAGGGCGATAAGCACTTGGCGTATCTTTTCCGCATCGGCGGTCACAGTGCTTCCCATATGGTTGTTTGCCCCGTCTATCTCCCCGATATTTGCCACATTGCTGTCGGTAAGCATCTCTATTATAGTTTGCGGCATATCAATAAGCACCGCACCTTCGCCCGGATCTATATTGGGGTAACCGTCCGGCTGCATAGGGAAGTGAAGAAATACACTCTTCCCCCTCGCTCTCACAAGCTCCGCAGTATCTTTGGCATATGTAGTATGCGGGATTATGGCAAAAGTCAGGGGGATATTCAATTTTGAGAGCCGATCCGCCAAAGCCAGATTCATCCCCGCATCGTCTATTAAGAGCGCTATCGCTCCTTTTCCATATGGAGGAAACGGAACGCCGAAAGGGTAATCCTCTGCCGGGGGGTAAGGTTGCGGAGTAAGATTATCAACGGGGGTTTCCGGAAGAACAAAGATAAGATTTATAATAAATTGCGTGTTCTCCCCGCGCACCATGTTGGGAAGAAGCTCCGGAGACATGCGGTTTAAGTTTAAGAGATTGAAAAGATCCGCCTCTACAGAGCGCATCTTCTCTCTTGGGACAGATGACAGGGCAAGGGTGTACTCCAGCTTTCCGCCCGCTGAAGATACGCTTTCTGAAAGGTGTTCTGCCGTTAGGTTGTAATCAAATAAGATTAGGCGTATACGGCTATGGAGGTCGTCATAGGTTATCTCTTTAGGAGTAGAGAGATTATCTGTAAGATTGTCTGCAGCGGAAGGCGGATACGGGGGCGCATAAATAATCAGAAACGCTGCTGCAACCGCAAGCAGAACGACAGTCGCTGCAAGGATCACCGCCGCGGCTGTCTTCCCCCCCCTTATCTTATTAAAAATCTTATCTGCGGTATCCTGCAACCTACTTTTCATTTTTACTGTAAAGGGAAAGCCCTTTTACAATCTGTATCGCAGATTTAAGCTGAAAATCCGCATCGGGCACGGGAACGCTGCCAATATCAAGAGAGGCCTCAATGTTGTCTTCATTCTCGCCTTTCAAATGCCCCGCAAGATCGCGCTCTTTAACGGAAAAACCCGCTTCGCTGTATACTATGGTTCCTCTGGGCACTTCCACATCAGGGATAATCCCAACTCCTTGTATGGAACGCCCGCTGGGAGTGTAATAACGGGAAGTTGTAAGTTTCATGGCAGCCCCGCCCCTAAGATCAAGGAGGGTTTGAACGCTTGCTTTTCCAAAGGTTGTAAGCCCTATCACAACACCCCGCTTATGATCTTGTATAGCGCCGGCAACGATCTCGCTGGCGGAGGCGCTCCCTTCATCCACAAGCACCGCCAAAGGAATCTCTGTATCACGGTTATCCATAGTTCTGGAGTTATGGTTGGAATCTTTGCCGTCTCTCCCCCTTGTGCTGACAATGACCTTGCCGGAAGGGAGGAAAAGGCTTGAAACATTTATCGCTTCCGCAAGCGAACCGCCCGGATTGCTCCTAAGATCAAGGATTATCCCGTTCAGACTCTCTTTTTTCAAGGCTTTCAATGCCTGTTCTACTTCGTTTGAACAGTTTTCGTTAAAATTTGTCAGGCGGATATACCCTATGCCGCCGTCAAACATCTGGAATTTAACGGTTTTAACTTTAATTATATCCCTAACCAGATTAAACACCAGCGGTTCATTCTCCCCTCTTCTAAGGACAGTCAAGGTTATTTTTGTCCCCGGCTTCCCCCTCATAAGCTTAACGGCTTCATCGGTATTCATACCGTTGGTCAGCGTCTGGTCAATTTTATATATAATGTCTCCGGCTTTAATACCCGCATTATAAGCAGGCGTATCATCTATCGGAGCAATTACGGTAACAGAGTTGTCGCGCATGCCGATCGTCATGCCAAGCCCGCCGAATTCGCCTTTCATCCCTGTTACAAAAGATTTATACTGATCGGCTGTAAAATAAGCGGAGTGCGGATCAAGCTCATAGAGCATCCCCTTTATCGCCCCGTTTATGAGTGTTGTATCTGATATCTCCTCAACATAATGCTTCTTGATTTCCGACATGATTTGCGAAAAGTTTTCCAACTCGCTAAATCTATCTTCCTGTTTAGCCGCATGGACAAAAGATGTATACTGCATTCTGTAAACGCCGAAATAAAGTGCCGCAAACGCTACCGCAATCAAAATGGTGGAAAAAATTCTCCCCTTCATAAACTCTCCGTTTTACCTAGCAAACCACGCCAATGGATCCACGGCGTCCCGGTGGTTTCTGATTTCAAAATAAAGATACGTTTCTGCAACAGAGGTATCCAAACTGCCTATTAAAGTCCCGTTTTTTACTTCTTGATTTTGGTTAACAAAAAACTCATCTATATTACCATACACCGTAAAAAAATTTTTGTCATGTTCTATTATAATAATATTTTGCCAACCGCTCAGATTGTTGACATAAACAACCTTTCCGTCTGCAACGCAAAATACATCACCCTTTGCCGCCGGTTTTATTTTTATTCCGTATTGCGTTATGGAAAGCCCTGTATCAGGGTGAATCCGTTTCCCAAACCGCTCTACCACCCTGCCCTTCAGCGGATATGAAAGTTTTCCCTTCAGCTTTGCAAAGGCGCCGCTTCCGCTTCCGGCAGATTTTGGAATCCCCGCAAGCCTCTGATTCCGTTTTTCCAACTCTGAAAGGTATTCACGGCTTGCTTTCTCGTCATTTTTCAATGAGGAGAGACGGAGCTTCAGCGCCGCAAGGTCTTTTGAATAGTCATTTCTTGCCGCCTCCGCTTCCCCTCTCTGTTTCAGGAGATTTTCATTTCTCCGCAGAACCTCTTCACTCTTGACGGAGAGTTCCCTCTCTTCTCTTTCAAAATCTTGAACAGCTTTAAGTATGTTTAAATTTAGTTGCTCTATCAACTCCGCATTTTTAATGCCGGCGCTTGCCTCCCCTAATATAAAAGCTCTTGTGGTTAAATCCTGGGCATTGTCCGCCAAAAAAGCCGCCAATAATCTTGCTTTCTCGGAGTTTTTTCCCTGCTGTTTTACGGACTCTTCAATAGAGCGGCGGAGATTGTCAACTTCTTTAAGGTTGGCGGATATATCGCGGTTTATCAGGGCTATCATCCGCTTCTGTTTGGCAAGTTTATCCTCTGTAAGGGTTATGGTTTTAACCAGATTCGCCTTCCCGTCGGAAAGCTTTTTAATCTCCTGCTCCGTTGTTTCAATATCTCTCTTCAGTTGGGAAATTGTATCAGCGGCGGAAACAATCGGGGGAAAAAAGATGGCGCAGGCAAAGATTAAAACGGCTTTTTTCAGCATTTTCAGGACAGTCTGTGATTC
>JAITJJ010000103.1 GCA_031278965.1 Deferribacteraceae bacterium | reverse complement strand
TGCATAGAAAAAACGGTGGTTTAAAATAGACAACAAGATAAACGCAGATAACCAATAATACCGCAACAGATGACTTTAAAAAGGGATAAAATCAGACAAAAAAGGTCGCCGGCAACTTTGATAACAACTATTCCGCCAAGATACTTAAAAGCAGAGAATTATGAGAGGAAACAAGCCCCTCTTTTCAATCACTCATATCGCCTGCATATCCCACCCCCGATCAACCTTTCGCCGCTGTAGAGCGCCGCAATCTCACCCCGCGGGGGAGGCGGCATAGGCTTGTCGGTTAATATTGACGCTTCCCCGCCGAAAAATATCTCCAAAAGCGCGGGAATTTTTTTATACCCCCTCCCAAGAACCAGAGATACCTCTGACACGGGCGGTTCATCTTTGCGGAAAACGGTGTTTGCGAGCCTGATATTTCTTATATATGAATCTCTTTTTTCGGGTATTTCAGACATAGGCGACACGGTGCATAGCGCATTTGCGCCGATACTTTCAAGAACCCCCGCACTGCTTGGGGAACACGGTTTTTTTCTGTCTGGGGGGTTATCAAGTCCCAACTTCTTTGCAAGGAGCAAGAGTTTTCCGGAGCTTTCAGCCTCTCCGAGCGGCGTTAGCATATACGGGAGAGCGAGCGGGTTCACAAGGGCAAGGGAGCGGCTGGCATCTCTCCCGCTCCTGGCTTTATACACTGCATATCCGTCTTTCCAAGCCGCAACCCGTGCAAGATCTCCGGTCACAAACTTTTGGGCGTTAAGACGCGTAAACTCTTTAAATAGATAAGCCGTCCTCCCGCGGGCGGCGCAGAACTCGCACGTCAAAGGCACCCTGCCGTCTTTTAAGGCGGAAAAATATACGCTTAAAACATCTTCACCGAAAAAGCTGCGGTAATCCGCAACATTTAAGTTTATTCCAAGCCGGGCGGCGGTTTTTTCAGCGCCCCTGATATCATCTTCATAGAGGAGGAGCGTTACTCCTTCCACAACTCCCCCCGCTTCTTTAGCCGCCCAAGCTGCAAGGGCGGAAAAGGTGCCTCCGCTTAACCCCGCTATTACCTTTTCGCCGGGGGTAAAGCATGAGAAAAGAGCTGTTTCCAGGGAAGGCAAGCTTTTTACCTGTTATAGTTATTGGTCTGGGCTATGGAGAAAGTATGATCCCCCACCTTCTCAAGGGCATTTAATATATCCACGAAGTGCATCCCCGCTTCCAGAGAGCAAATCCCTTTGTTGAGCCGCTTTAGGTGGTTCTTTCTGAAACTCTTGTGCATGCCGTCAATCTTATCCTCTAAAAAGATCTCTTCCTCTGTTTGGCGTTTCCCGGTTGAAAAGGCTTCAAAGGTGTTGGCGGCAAAGGCTATCACCACGCTGAAAATCTCTATTAACTCTTTGTTGGCGGCGCTGGATATATTCTGTTTCTTTTCTATGATCTTTTCGGCGGATTTCATAATCTTTCTCGTCTGATCCCCTATCTCTTCAAGGTTTGATGTAATTATGCGGATCGTTTCAAGGCTTGAGAGCGATTTGTCGCTCAACGGTTTAAGATTCAGCATATCAATGAAAGCAAAGAGTTCTATCTTGTACGCGTCAAGGGTTGCTTCATATTCCGCCGCAACCTGCATTCCCTTGGATTTGCGGGATACCACAGCGTCCCTCGCCAGAACAATGGAATCAAGGGCAATCTTTGCCATAACGCTTAACTCCGAGCGCACCTGCGCCAGAGCGGTTTCAGGGGTGGAAAGCATGGCGGGCGCCAGGCGGGTATGGCGGAACTTCTGCTCCGGATCGGTTTTTATCACCTTATTTATAATGGCTGCAACTATATTTATCAGAGGGAGAAAGACCGCCATATTTATAATATTAAACATGGTATGAAAGTTTGCTATATGACGGGAAACAAACGGAATAGTGCCGTCTGCCGTCATAAAAGACGGGTCTCCCGGGGTAATAAGATCCACAAGCCATACAAATGGCTTTAGGAGGATAAGCATATAGATAACCCCCGCCACGTTAAAGAAAAAGTGTCCGAAGGCGGCTTGTTTTGCGGAGCGGCTTGCACCTATTGCGGCAATATTGGCGGTGACGGTGGTGCCGATATTCTCCCCCAGAATAAGGGCGGCGGCGCATGGAAAGTCCACCAAACCGTTGGAGGCAAGCGCCATAGTGATTCCTACCGTGGCGGAGCTTGACTGAACTATAATGGTTGTAAGCGCTCCCACAAAAACCGCAAGGAACGGTATATCGGCAAAGGTTAGAAAGAGATCCCTGAACTTCTGAGAATCCTGAAGGGGGGCTAAACCTTCGGTTAGAATATTCATCCCAAAAAAGAGGAGCCCGAACCCTAAGATGATCTCTCCCATATATTTTATCTTGGTGCGCTTTGCAAACAGAACCATACCGCCGCCAACACCCACCGCGGGCAGCGCCGCTGCCGAAATTTTAAAGGCAATGATCTGTGCGGTGATGGTGGTGCCGATATTGGCGCCCAAGATAACGCTTAGCGCTTGAGTGAGGTTTAAGAGCCCCGCGTTTACAAAGCCTACTATCATAACGGTTGTTGCGGAAGAGCTTTGAATGAGTATGGTTACAAGGGTTCCCACCCCAGCCCCCACAAACCTGTTGGCGGTGAGCTTCTCCAAGATCTTTTTTAAGCTCTCCCCGACTGATTTCTGAAGCCCTTCCGACATGAGTTTCATGCCGTAAAGGAATAACCCCAAACCGCCTACCAATCCGGAAATAATTGTAAACCAGCCGCTCAAAATTAAGCTCCGTTATTAATCAAAAAGTGTACAAACCGCCGAATCACGATAAAATCATAATTATGAATAAGGTTACATAGTATCTATTTAAATAAATAAGGTGTAAAGCCTTTTTTTCTTTTATAAGAGTTTCTCCTGCATAAAACAGCGCTATTCGCGCATTTACGAAAAACCCCAACTCAGGGAGCTTTTTTGTATTGCTCCGAATTTTTTGAAAAGCTGTATGTTGCTTGAAAACGTTGATTAAAAGAAGTTGTTTAGGTTAAATAGCCTTACCTGGATAATAGGCGGCGCGGGGCGATACGGAGCTTTCTATTGATATTTATATGACGCTCTGATATATTGCTTCTATGAATCACAGTGAGATATTAGAGATTTTGATACGAGAGCAAGATCCCAAGAAGGCAGCGTCTTCCCTCCGGTTTTTTAAGACAGGGAGGGGCGAATACGGTGAAGGGGATAAATTTTTAGGTTTTACTGTCGCTGATATAAGAGGATTGGTTAAAAGATACGGGAAGGAATTAACCTTAACCGATCTGGAGGAACTTCTTAAATCCGAATGGCATGAGGCGCGCCACTTTGCCCTTTTGGTTATGGTAAAGAGGGCTGCCGGAGAACTTGAAGCAGTATACGATCTATTTATCCGCAATGTTGAGCGCGTCAACAACTGGGACATTGTGGATATTTCTTCTCCCTATATTTCGGGCGCTTATTGGTATAAGAGCGGCGACTGCACAACCTGATGGGAGTTTGCAAACTCCGGGAATCTGTGGAAAGAGCGTATAGCGGTGGTCTCCTCGTTTTATAATATCAGAGCCCATAAGCAGACCGATCTGACATTTGAACTTGCGGAACACTTTATCCGCCGTTACTACAATGCATTTTGCTCATGCTTTGCAGAGCCTCTCCGCAGCTGCCGTGCAAGTGCGTCAACGCTTTTTGCGGGGGAAGAGAGCGTTGACGAATTTATGCCAGCAAACAATCCGCCGACCGGCTCCGGCTTTTGCTCGTGCCTTCCGAAACCGCCCCGCAATTGCCGCGTAAGCCTCCCTGTCCCCAAAGGGCAGCGGGGTGAAACCGCCCTTGCAAAGGAGCTGAAAACCCGTGATCTTATACACAAAGCGGTGGGGTGGAGCTTGCGGGAGGCGGGGAAGGCTAACGAAAACGCTCTCTTAACTTTCCTTGACAGATACGCCGTTTTTATGCCGAGAACTATGCTCCGATACAGCCTTGAAAGGCTTGTTCCTGATAAGAGAAAACACTATATGTTGCTTAAATGAGACGCTTTGGAATAGTCGGCAGCCATTCGCAATAATTTTTTTTAAATTTAATGAAAAAAGTGCTTGCGTTGAATTTTGGTTTAGTATATACTCCCTGTCTGCAATAATAAGCCTTTGATGAAACGAAGGGTTAAAACTGTGTTCTGTGCGGTTTAACGGAGTTTCTTTTGAATGGGCTGTTTTTCTTTTTTTTAAGAAAAAACAAACTATAAGGCTTGCTTGAATTTTGCTTAAGAAAATTGCTTAAAAAGAGCGTTTATTGTTTTAAATTAATGGAGGTGTCCGTTGCCGACGCTTAACCAGTTAGTTAAATTTGGCCGGAAGTCTATGGTGAAGAAAACCAAGTCTCCCGCTTTGCAATCAAATCCGCAGAGGCGCGGCGTATGCGTGCGCGTTTCCACGACTACGCCTAAAAAGCC
Organism: Deferribacteraceae bacterium; assembly: GCA_031278965.1. Classification (GTDB taxonomy): domain Bacteria; phylum Chrysiogenota; class Deferribacteres; order Deferribacterales; family JAISNW01; genus JAISNW01. Next base: position 1,525 of record JAITJJ010000103.1, on the reverse strand, counting down.
CAACTCGGCTATCAGAAAGATAGCAAGGGTGCGCCTGACAAACGGTATAGAGGTGACAGCCTATATCCCAGGGATAGGGCACAATCTTCAGGAGCACTCGGTGGTTCTGGTTAAAGGCGGACGGACAAAAGACCTTCCGGGTGTGCGCTACAAGGTTATCAGAGGTGCGGGGGATACCGCAGGGGTTCAGAACCGCAGGAAATCCCGTTCAAAATACGGGGCTAAACGTCCGAAATAAGCTGAGGTAAGATATGGCTCGCAGGAGAGTTGCTCAAAAACGTGAAGTGCTGCCGGATCCGATTTACGGCGATGTGCTCATAACTAAATTTGTCAATAATTTAATGTATTCCGGGCGTAAAAGCACGGCGGAGGGGATATTTTACAAAGCTATATCCTTGGTTGAGAAAAACAGCGGGGAAAATGGGGCGGAACGCTTCCGCAAGGCTGTGGAGAATGTCACCCCCCGTCTTGAAGTCAAGTCCCGCCGTGTTGGCGGCGCAACCTATCAAGTGCCGCAAGAGGTTCGTTCAGAGCGGAGTCAGGCTCTCTCCATACGCTGGATAATCAGCGCCGCCCGTTCCCGCAAAGAGCGCACTATGTATCAGCGCCTTGCGGCGGAGATATTGGATGCGTCAAACGGCAAGGGGAGCGCTGTAAAAAGGCGGGAAGATACCCATAAAATGGCAGAGGCAAACCGCGCGTTCGCTCACTTCCGTTGGTAAGTTAAGGAGATTATTGTGCCCAGAGTTAAGCCCCTTAATGTTATGAGAAATATCGGGATTATGGCTCACATAGATGCCGGCAAAACCACCACAACGGAGAGAATCCTCTTTTATACCGGCGTTACCCATAAAATAGGCGAAGTGCACGACGGCGCCGCCACCACCGATTGGATGGAGCAGGAGCGCGAGCGGGGGATTACGATTACTTCCGCCACCGTTCAATGCTTCTGGCGCGATCATCAGATAAATATTATAGATACTCCGTGGCATGTGGATTTTACCATTGAAGTGGAGCGCTCTCTAAAGGTGTTGGACGGAGCCGTGGCGGTTTTCTGCGCTGTGGGCGGCGTTCAGCCCCAATCGGAAACCGTGTGGCGGCAGGCGGATAAATACCGGGTTCCAAGGATCGCTTTTGTCAATAAGATGGATAGGGTAGGGGCAAACTTTGAGCGGGTAGTCGAGATGATGAAAGATCGGCTCGGCGCAAAACCCCTTGTGATAGGGATACCCATCGGACGTGAGGATAAGTTTGAAGGGATGGTTGATCTTGTTCGTATGCGCTCCGTAATTTGGCATGGCGAAGAGTTGGGGGCAAAATACGAATATGGCGCGATTCCTGCCGATCTTGAAGAAAGTGCCGCTAAATACAGGGTGGAAATGCTTGAAACCCTTGCTGAAACAGACGAGGAATTTTTAAATAAATATCTGGAGGGCGAAGAACTCTCCGCAGAGGAGATAATGGCGGTGATCCGCAAAGGCACCATTAACCTGACGTTTAATCCGGTGATATGCGGTTCGGCATT
>JAITJJ010000064.1 GCA_031278965.1 Deferribacteraceae bacterium | reverse complement strand
GCCCGTTCCTTATCCATATTATTTATGAAGATAAGCCGGGCAAGGGAAAACTCATTGGCAAATCCCCAAACCCTCTCCGTTTCGGCTTTAACCCCCGTTATGGCGGATGCGAGAACCACCGCCCCGCTTGCCGCTGAAAGGGCTATCTTTGCTTCATGAAGGAAGTTGGCATACCCTGGAGTATCTATAATGTTAAGATGATACCTGTTCCACTCAACAGTCGCAACTTTTATATTTGTGGAGAGCTTGCGGGCAATTTCCACAGGATCATAATCCATAACGCTGGTTCCGCTGTCTATATCGCCTAAGCGCTTGGTAATTTTGGCGTTAAAAAGTATTGCTTCAGACAGGCTTGTTTTACCTGCCCCCCCGTGAGAAATAAGAGCGACGTTGCGTATAATGCTAGTATCCATCAGTTCCTCCAGAAATTATGAAATATATTATCACAAAAGGAGGAATTATTGCAACAAAATCAAAACTCGTTTACAAAAGACGCTATCTAAGGAAAAACAGATTTCCGGCGCTTTTATCTTCCTTCCATGCCGCCTAACTCCGCCTCTGCGCTCTTTATAATCTCGTTTGCATATTCATTTATCTTAACGGCGTCCTTCCCTTCCGCCATTACCCTGAGTTTATTTTCAGTTCCGGAGTATCTTACAAGGATTCGCCCGTCTCCGCCGAGTTCATCTTCTATCTTCCTTATAAGTTTTCCGGTAATATGGAGTCTCGATATCGGAATTTTTTTTGCAACATTCATATTTAAAAGCACCTGCGGATAGGTTTCAATCTCTTTTTTCAGCTCGCTTAATGGTTTACCGGTTGATATGATAACTTTCAAGAGTTGAAGAGCGCTTATCAGCCCGTCTCCGGTGGTGGTGTATTCCGTAAATATAAGATGCCCCGACTGTTCTCCGCCCAAGTTATATCCGTTTTTCCGCATATTCTCTATAACGTATCTGTCCCCCACCTGGGTGCGGTCTAACTTAATCCCGCGGCGGCCAAGGGAATTTTCAAAGCCAATATTGCTCATCACGGTTCCCGCAACCGTATCTTTATTGAGAGTTCCCTTTTTTTTCATATCTATGGCACAGATCCCCATTATGAAATCCCCGTCAACAATGGAACCGTCCTTATCGCACACTATAACCCTGTCGCCGTCTCCGTCAAAAGAGATCCCCATATCGGCACCGGTTTCCAAAACCTTTTTAATCATCCCCTCTGGTGCGGCGGAACCCGCGTTATCATTTATATTTGTGCCGTTCGGGGAGGCGTTGATGACAACCGTATCCGCCCCAAGCTCGCCGATGGCGCATGGAGCGACTTTATAGCAAGCTCCGTTGGCACAATCCACCACTATTTTAAGCCCCCGCAGATCCAGATTTTTGTCAAATGAGGTTTTTACAAACTCCACATACCTCCCAACCGCCGTTTCAATCCGCAAAATCTTGCCGATAACATCGGTGGAGAGGGAGATATTGCTGTCCGCAAGTGCAGACAACTCCTCTTCGCTCTCGTCTGGCAGTTTATAGCCCATAGAATCAAAAAATTTAATCCCATTGTCGTAGTAAGGGTTGTGGGAAGCGGAGATAACTATCCCCGCGCATGCGCGGAGGGAGCGGGTCATAAAGGCTATGGCGGGGGTCGGCATTGGACCTATAAGGACGGCGTCCACCCCTTTGGAGCATATTCCCGATGCTAGAGCCGCCTCAAACATATAACACGAGAGGCGGGTATCTTTCCCTATAACTATCTGCGGATGATGCTCTTCGCGAATAAACTTCTCGCCTGCGGCAAGCCCTAGCTTTAACGCAAACTCTGCTGTGAGGGGAAAGATATTTGCCTTTCCCCTCACTCCGTCCGTGCCGAAATATTTATTCATCCGCTCCTCCCTCTGCCGCGGCATTGACTTCCCCGCCATTATTAATCAGATTGTCTATATATTTCAATCCTTCACCGGCTAACCCCTCAGACTCAATCCGCACCGTCACTTCCGCATTTCTCTGAAGGGCGCTGAAAGTGTAGTTATGACTCCCGATAAAAGAGAGCTTTCTGTCAATTATACACATCTTGGTATGCAAGCGCCGGGCAGGATCATCAAAATAGATCTCCGCACCGCTTGATTTAAGCGCCTTTGCGGTATCTGTATTAAATTCCGTAGATAAATCCCCTTTTTTGTCAATATCCAGAAGGAGTTTTACTTTGACTCCCCGCCCCGCCGCAGCCCGCAAGGCGGATAGCAGGACGGTTGTGGGGGCGGTTCTCCCGCCGTCTGTCTTAAACATATACAGAGCGCAGGCAATCTCCGTTTCTGCATCGGAGAAAGCGGCGGCAAGCTCAGGAAAAAGCTCCTGATCCGCTAAAAGCATCGTCCGCGCTTCGTAAACTTTCCGATCGGAAGCCCGCAAATTGGAAATAAGCACAAAAAGACCGAGGGCGGCAAAGAGGATTATTGAGGCGTGACGCTTATAAAATACCCAGATTGCTTTTAGTTTTATCATTGATAAGCCTCCAAACCTCTTCATACCCCGTGCCTGTAACGGATGAGAAGTGAAGAATATTCCCCGTACTCTCCCCTGTCTCGCGGGCAATGCGTGCTTTTTCTTTCAAAACGGCGCTTTTTGAGAGCTTGTCCGCCTTTGTGAGCACCAATTGGGCGTTTATACCTCTTTGTTCCATCAATTTAAGAATCTCCCGCTCTTCTGTTTGAAACGAGCGGCGAATATCCATCAATACAAAACATAGGGCAAGATTCTTCCTTGTAAGGAGGTAACCGCTTATAAGTTCCGCAAAGCGTTTTCTCTCCGTTTTGGAAACTGCCGCATAACCGTAACCGGGAAGATCGGTGAAGATTAGAGCGTCCTCCACAGAGAAAAAGTTCAAAAGCCGGGTTTTCCCCGGAGTTTTCCCTGTTTTTACAAGATTTTTCCGCCCCAGCAGCTTATTTATAAAAGAGCTCTTTCCAACGTTGGAACGCCCCGTAAACGCCACCTCGGGCAACGCTGCGGCGGGCATCCCTGAAAGGGAAGAGGCGGATTTAATAAAAACCGCATTCATGGAGTAATCCGTATCTTTTCAAGCACCCAAGCAATGAGCGGCCCCGGATCGTCACTAAAACCAGCGGCATTCTTGTGCCCCCCTCCGCCTCTCTCTTCGGCCAATTTTGAAACGTCAATATCGGCTCTGCTGCGCAGGGAAAATTTACCCCGCTGGGCGTTTATTATGACGGCATAATCCGTATCTCCCTGTTTTATAAGGGCATTGCCAAGCTCGCTGGAGTATGCCTCGGCAAATACCGCCGCAACTTGACAGCCGTTTCTATCTGTTACTCTATGGGCGTTTTTCATAGCTTTTCTGATGTAGGCATCCCGCCTTACTTCCTCAATGGAGATTATAAGATCTTCATCTGTCAGGAACTCAGTGTAAGGCGTTTCAAGAAACCGCTTTTCAAAGCGCTCTATCCCCAAAAGGTTAAAAAGGATATTTAACTTTAAGCTGTCTTCAAATTTAAGTTTCCAAAGATCAAAGTCGTTCACCCTTTCAACCAATTTTTCATACCGCGTTAGATCATGTCCATCCGCTGTAAGTTTTTCATAGGTTAGAAGGGCGGCGCATTTATTGATGTCCAGCTTTACAAACGGGTGGGTTGCAAGGGGTGCCGTGGAAATGTGATGATCTATCAATAGAAAATCTCTGTCACCGGAAAAGGTTTCCACAACGGTGAGCGGAGGGGAAATATCTGTAATAATAACCGAAGAAAAGTTTGACGGAATATCATTAAGGGCGGTTGGAAGCTCCTCATATGAAAGATAGAGCGTTTTTACTTTTGGAAAAACGCTCTTTATAAGTATGCCGCAGCAGACTCCGTCAAGATCGTTATGGGAGATATGAAGAAGCATAACTTATTCAAAGGAATTAAAAGCCCTATTGATAAGCGGCGTATTAAAACCGTCAATCCTCTTTCCGTTAATATAGAGCACCGGCGTTGCGTTTACCCCTAGAGCGGCGGAGCGTTCCATTTGCGCGAGGATTATGCCCGCCACCTCTTCGGAAGCGTAAAGCTCTTTAAATTTCGCTTCGTCTCCTGAGCGGGCAGCAAAATAATCTATTATCTGCTGTTCATTCAGAGAGAGGAGAACATCGTTGCTAAAAAGCTCGCTGCCGAAATTCTGCCCCATGCGCGCCCCCGCCTCAAACACCTTTGCGAAAGGAACGGCGTTCTGGTGAATAGAGAGAGGGAAGTTCATTACATAAACCGCCGTATCGTCTCTATTCGCAAGTTTCTGCTCAAGAAAAGCGTTGGTTTTGCGGCAGTAGGGACATTCAAAATCCGTAATCTTTACAATAACATTCGGTGCACCCGCTTTGCCGTGAATGAGGGAGAGTCCCGCTATATCAACCTCTTTATAGCTGAAATCAAAGGCTAAGGTACTCCCCAAGTCCTCTTGGGTGGAGGCATCCCGGAAAGAAGGGGCTACAAACTGCCCGTCATAAAAGAGATATTGCTCGGTGGGGGGGAAGTTGTTTTCCGGATCGCTTAAAACTATGCGGTAAAAATAAAATCCTTGGGGGGCTTCAAGCTCTTTGAGCATGGAAACCTCCACGTTGATATTTGTAAGCCCGCGGTTTGCAAACGTCAGCTTGATAGAGTTGGCAAGCTGGGCGTCGAGGGCTTTGATGTCTTTTTGAACCGCTTTTTGAGCGCAACCGAAGAGGGAGAACACTATAGCGCTGATTAAAATCATAAGAGTATTTTTCATAAATAAATCACCAATTTTTATAATTCAAATGTAAGCTACACGAATTATAGGGAAATGACAAATAGAATCTTTGGATAGACAGAGTGGGAAACAATGTGAAGCTAAAATTAATGCTTTTTTAGATGTCATACAGCGGTGTTTCAGAGTAAAAACAGCGAAAGCGTAATTTTTTCCGAAATCTTGCCCACTCTAAAATATTTCAATAAAAATCTTGCAGTAGCAGAGCAATAATGATATTTGAAGGCATGGACAGATTTAGCGGTTTTACAAAAGGGTTAACCGGAAGTTGGGGGAAAAATTTTATACTTTTGGACGAGATTGATTCCACCAACAGCTATATAATGGCAAACGATTTTGAGCCCGGAACGGTGGTGGCGGCGGCATGCCAAACTGCGGGGCGGGGGCGCGGCGGAAGGATTTGGCGCTCTAGCGCGGGCTGTCTCACCTTTTCCGTGGTTCTGCCGCAGGTTGACAAAAAGATACTTAACGGGATTCAGATTTTAGCCGCCTATGCAACGGCGGACGCTCTCTTGGATTATGCGGATATTCGCATAAAGTGGCCCAATGATCTCTTGTGCGGCGGGAAAAAGATTGCGGGCATCCTTTTGGAAACCGTTTTTTCAGGGAATTATCCCTCAAAGTTGGCGCTGGGAATCGGACTTAATGTCCTTAACGCTCCGGATGTTGAAGGCGCTGCATGTCTGGGCGCATACTCCCCAAAACTCCCTTCCATAGGGGCGCTCATGGCAGATATTGTAAACTCCCTGAACGATAGATTTGAAGAATACAGCCGCTCGGAAGATATACAGGAGGACTGGCCGCGCTATTCAGCGTTTTTCAGAAAAAAAATCTCTTTTCACCATAAAGGGAGGGAGATAAACGGAACAGAGAAAGGGATAACCCGCGAAGGGTATATAATAGTTGAAAATAACGGAATTTCAGAGGCGTATAATGATTTTAGCGTTTGATATAGGCAACAGCAATATTAACCTCTGTTTTATGCAAGAGCGGGTTGTCCTCAAACAGTTCCGCCTTAACTCGGATCTTCAGAAAACCCCTGACGAATACGCTGCAATAATCTTTTCGCTTATGGGCGCAGAAAAGTTGAATTACGGGGCTACGGAGGCTGTTCTTATCTCAAGCGTTGTTCCTTCCATCACATCCATAATAGGCAACTTTGTCCGCACCCACCTGGGGATAGTTCCTATTATAGTAAATGTAGATTCCGACCACGGTCTGAATGTTAAAGTTGATAACCCGTATGAGCTTGGAATAGACAGGTTGATGGGAGCGCTTTCGGCATATACGCAATTTAAGCATAACTGCATTATAGCAAACTTCGGAACCGCCACCACCTTTGATCTTGTTTCAAAAGATGGGGATTTTCTCGGAGGGGTAATCTTCCCGGGGATACGCTTATCCGCCGCTGCGCTCAGAACAGGCACGGCTCTGCTGCCTCAGGTGGATATAAAAAAACCTCTCTGCGCGGTGGGAACAAGCACCGTAAAGTGCATACAGTCAGGGTTGTTCTACGGTTTTCTAGAACTTGCGGACGGACTTATTGACAGGATAAAAAACGAAAAATTTGCAGATGAGAAGGTGGAGCTCATCTCCACCGGCGGACTTGGCAGAGAGATCTCCTCCGCAAGCAGACACAAACTTAACTACCAGCCGGACTTGATCTCCCTCGGACTTTTCGTTATGTATGAAAGGGTTGTAAAAAGAAAGTTTTCGTGATAGGCTTCATAATAGTTTAATTTAGGAAATGCGGATTATGGGAAAACTGGGGAATTATTTAAAGGAAGTGCGGGAATCGCGGAAGCTGACCATTCAAGACGTATCCAAAGCCACCGCGGTGCGGCAGCACTTTCTTGAACTTCTGGAGCAAGGGAGATATGAAGAACTCCCCTCCTATGTTCATGTGCACGGTTTTTTATCCCAATATTCTAAATTCCTTGGATTGGATTTCCAAAATGCTATAAAACCGTTGCTTGATGAAGAGTGCCCTAAGGAGAGTTATGGAAAAACCATAGAGGAGCTTGAACAGGAAAATGAAGTCAAAAAAAACTCCTCCTCATTTTCTGCCGCACAGATCATAAGCTCCGTAATGGTGCTCTTAATTATTGTTCTGGTGGGGTATGTTATATATACAAGCGGGCTCTCCTCCAAACGCTCCGCTTCCAGAGCAACTGCTCCAAATGCCGGAGAGAGGGTATATTCCACCGAACCCCCGGCGGTGGTGGCTGTTACCCCAATTTATGAGGAACCTGAGGTTCTTCCCCTGATTGACAATAAAACAAATACTGTCGATACGCCCCGCGCGGAAAGTGCAGCGGTTGCCAATACAACCGTTAACCCGCCGGCGGTTCCATCCAACAATAGGGCTCCCGAACCGTTTAACACCGTTATCCTTAGGTTTACCGAAGAGTGTTGGTTTCATTTTATGGCAGATAACGACAACTCCACCGCCGTTGATCTGATTGCGGGGGCGGGAACTTCAAGAACCGTGCAGTTTAAGAGCTTTTTTCTCCTTGATATAGGCAACGCCGGAGGGATGACTTTACAGCATAACAATAAAAATTATACCGGTTTTGGAGCAAGCGGCCAGCCCTTAAAAAATGTTTACTTCAGGGTGGATGAGAACGGGGTTTTGCAGCAGAGCCGAACACCGCCGGCAATGGAGTAATACAGGAATACTCCCTCTAAATAGATATTATTTATTATACTTTGCAATATATTCCAATATCCCTTTATGTATCGCGGCGGCAATGTTTTTGCGGTATGCGGCGGTGGCGAGTTTCCCCGCATCATTTTTATTGGAGAGGAAGCCTGTTTCTATCAAGATAGATGGCATCTGCGCCCCGACAAGCACATAAAACGGGGCTTGTTTTACTCCAAGATTCTGCGCCTTGCTTAATTTTAGGGTTGTTGAAAGGTTTTTTTGCACAGCGTAGGCGAGGTTCATAGATTCCTCCAGTTTTGAGTTAAGCATAAGGTCTTTCAATATCCCCTGAAGATCTGATATGGATTTTGTGGTCGCTTTGTTTTCAAAAGCCGCCACTTCCAAGGCGGATGCATCATTTGTTACGTTTAAAACATAGGTTTCAATCCCGCTGGCAGTTTTATTCGGAGCGGCGTTAATATGGATGGATATAAAGAGATCCGCCTTGTATTTATTGGCGATGGCGGTTCTCTCCTCCAAGGGGATATAAACATCCTTATCCCTTGTCAGATAGACATTTAAAGACTTGTCTTTCTGAAGGAGGGTTTTCAGCTCTTTGGCGATATCTAAAACAATCTCTTTCTCTTTCTGCCCCGAATAGCTGCACCCCGGATCCTTCCCCCCATGCCCTGGATCTATAACTATTGTGCGGACTTTTAAGCCGAAGGCGTTTGCCAAGGTGGGACCGTTCCCTTTTCCTGCCGCCGGTTTTCCCGCCGTAGAGGGAGGGGTGGCGGGAGGCGGGGCGAATCGCCGCTGTCCCGTGACATCAATAACGATTCTATACGGATTTTCCATCTGAAAGACGGTAAAATCCTCTATTGCCTCGCTGTCCAGCACCACCCGCGTAACCCCCGGTTTGTTGTATGCCCAGCGTATGGTCTTTACCAGGCCATCGGCAATCTTCATATTTTTCGGAACTTTATCGGAAACGGTGGAGTTAAAAATATCAATATAAAGACGGGGAGGGAGCTTTGCCTTAACATCTGCTTTCAGCCACTGTTTTTCTATCCTGCTGTTTGCAGAAAGGTCAATAACCACCCTGGTATAATCATCGGCGGAAAAATACCGCATATCGCTTATAACGGCGGTGCCGCCGCTGCTTTTTGGAGCATCCTCAAAGTTTGCAGCGATAATCTCCCCGAATACATCGGGGGGCATTCTTAGAAGATCTTCCGTATTAGGCGGGGTGAACTCCCCTGCATTATCCCCCTCTTTAACGCCGTTATCTGTTTGGGTTTTTTCAGCCGTATCCGCCATCCGATTAATGTCTTCAAGCATGGCGGCGGCGGCAACGGCTTGGGTTGAATCCGGGAATTTATTTATAAGCCTATTTAGAGTAAATTGAGCGGAGGCAAGGTCTTTCATCTCTATAAATATTTCAGCAGCTTCCAAATATGCCTCTGTTGCGGCAGGAGTTGAAAAATTGGTGTAGGCGGTTCTGAAATAGGAGAGCGCTGTTAGGGGATCTCTGGAGTTCTTAAACTTTTCAAAGCTGATTTTATAAGCCTTTCCTGCAAAAAGGAGCGCCGTATCCGCACCGGCGCCCTTCGGATTTGACGCATAAAGCCGATAAAACCTCTCCGCAAGAGTAATAACGCTTGTTCGGGTATATTTATCGGAAACTACCAGAGCTTCGTATTCGGAGCGCAAAGCGGTAAAGTTGTCTGCCGGATAAGCCGCAGAGACAAGGAAAAACAGTATCAATATTGCCTTAAAACAGTTCCCGCTCATAACTAGCGCCATACTAACACGGCTTAACTGAATTTTACAAGGATTAGTTGCAAATTAGCTGCATTTGGCCGGAGAGAATACGTTAAGGGCGGAGCTGAATTTTCACATCGGCAAAGAGAGCGGGGAGATGCTGACATATCCGGTGAAATTCGTGAGACGGGGTGGAATACGGCAGCGGTGTCTCAACCTGCCGCCTGAAAT
>JAITJJ010000054.1 GCA_031278965.1 Deferribacteraceae bacterium | reverse complement strand
AATCCTATCCATAAGGGGACCTGATAGCCTTGAGCGATAGCGCTCCACCTGAACCTGTGAGCAGACGCACTCCTTGCGGCGATCCACGTAATATCCGCAGGGGCAAGGATTGCAGGCTGCCGCCAACATAAATTCCGCCGGATATCGGGCGGTGCGCCCCGCCCTTGCTATGGTGACAACCCGATCCTCCAAAGGCTGGCGGAGAACTTCAAGAACTGTTCTGCTGAACTCCAAAACCTCGTCCAGAAAGAGAACGCCGTTAGTGGCAAGGCTTACATGCCCCGGCATCGCTTTTGAACCGCCGCCCACGATTGCCACATCACTTGCTGTATGGTGCGGCGACATAAAAGGCCTGGTCTTTATGAGCGAGCCGCGTTCGGTTAAAAGCCCCGCCACTGAGTGGACTTTTGTGGTTAAAAGAGCCTCATCCAAACTCATAGGGGGGAGTATAGTTACAAGTCTGCGGGCAATCATAGTTTTGCCGGAGCCTGGAGCGCCCATCATAATTATATTGTGCATCCCCGCGGCGGCTATCTCCGCCGCCCTTCTTGCCGCAAACTGCCCCTTAACATCAGAAAAATCCTCTTTATATATCGGCTCAGGGGTGCAGTAATTTTTTCGTTCCGCAGGGGCGGGGCAAGTTATCCCTTTCAGGAAAGGGATAACTTCCGAAAGGTGCTTAAAAGGGAATATATCTATCCCTTCAACTAAAAGGGCTTCCTCCGCATTCGCCTCAGGGAGCACTATCCGCTTTAATCCGGAGTCCTTTGCCCAAGCGCACATACAAAGAACACCGGAAATACCTTTAAGAGTGCCGTCCAACGACAATTCGCCGACAAACAGGGTATCATTAAGGTTAATATCACTTGAAACAGCGGCAATAAAACCGACAGCGATAGGGAGATCAAAGTGACTTCCCATCTTTTTAATATCCGCCGGCGCAAGATTGACGGTGACAGGGTGATTGAAAAGGCGGTAACCGATATTGGTGAGGGCGGAACGAACCCGTTCGCGGCTCTCTTTCGCCGCTCCCTCCGCTAACCCCACCACAAGATAAGACGGCAGTCCAATGGGATTAAGATCAACCTCCACATCTACCCCCGCGCCGTCTATCCCCACCACATGGGCACTTGTTACTTTTGCAAACATGGGTGAAAGGTAGCATACAATAAATTGCAAGTCACTAAAAATATGTATATAGTTACAGATGAAATACCGCTGTACGAAAAAAGTTAAAAAAATTTAGCCGCCCGAAAAGAAAACAATTAAAACTCCCTATATACTGCCAATGACACGCCTATGGAGGTTCGCTGCTTTTAAAAGATTCGTTAAAAGTCAGCCGCACAGAACTGATAAATTGCAAAACCTTTAAAAAACAGCTTATAAACTTTTTATAGCATCAATCGGATTGATCTTGGCGGCGGAGCGGGCAGGAAGGATGCCGAAAGTTAGCGCAACTACAAGGGAAACAAAAGCCGTAATAAAAAAGACTGTCGGAGTTATTTTAACGTCAAGAAAACCAAAGGAAGAGATAAAAGCCGCATAGCCGCTCCCCACAAGCACCCCTACAAGCATGCCGCAGAAGCCTACTATTACAAACTCCACTATAAACTGCTGGAATATATCGTTGCTGTTGGCACCGAAAGCACGCCTTATCCCTATCTCCTTGACCCTTGTCTGAGTGGCTAAGAGGAAGATATTTGCCGTGACAAACCCGCCCACAATTATCACTAGTAGGGTAATGGCCCCCAGAAAGGCACCTATGGCGCCCATTACGGTATAGATCATCTGACTGATTGAGGATGCCGTAAAAAACCTAAAATCGTTGGGCTGCCCATCCTCAAGCCCGTGGCGTTCCCGCAGAAATTCTATAACCATAGGGAGCTGGCGGTTAACATCGTCCATAGAATAAAAGCGCATCCTTATCCCAACTGCAAGCAATCTTCTCCACTGGAAACGTTTGGCAAAAACCGTATCTGGGATCAAAACAAAGGTATTCAACACATTGTCATATGCACCAAGCGTTTTTTCCTCCGCTACCCCCACAACCTCACAAACCCCCCGTCCTATCTTAATCTGCTTGCCTAAAGGATCCTCATTTGGGAATAAGGTATTTCGCACAAACGCCCCCAAAATGCAAACATTGTTGGCGTATTCACGGTCATCCGGGGTGAGATCCCGCCCTTCAACTATCTTCCAATTCCGCTCCATTTCAAGACTTCCCGTGAGTCCCCCCACTTCGCTCATCAACCTTGCGTTCTGATAGGAAACTATAAGCCCCCATACATTGCGGATGGGAGAGACAAAATAGGCGTCGGGAAAGTTTTCCCGCAGGGCGTCTGCATCGCCCACCGAAAGGGTGAGTTGACGGCTGAACGGCATATTATAATCACTGCCGCTTACAAGGAATAAGGTGTCTGAACCAAAGGTTTCAACCATATATTCGGCTTTTTCAAGGGCTGCCACTCCTAATGCTGTGACAATCGTTACTCCGGCGATCCCAAGCCCGATACATACCGCTGAAAGGATAGTGCGGGAGGGTGCGGAAAGGGTTGCCCGCAAAGCCTCTTTGCAGATTCCCAAAAAACGCATCAGTTTGAATAGCGCCAGATTCATATGCAACCTTTGAAACCCCTTTCAACTGTCAATTGTATATGAAACACTTTACATTATCAACAAACTTTGGTTTTTCTTTTGAGCATACAGGGATGTGCTGTCCGCATCTGTCTGCAAAGATGCACTTGCCGTTAAATTCCTCAGTGTTCTGGACAATCTGACCAGGAATAGTATAAAGCGGAGCGGACAGCGGCTCTGTTGTGAGTTTTGGAAGGCACGCTTTAAGTGCCTTTGTGCAAGGGTGCAACATATTCCCGCTTTTTAAGTCTGCTCCGCTTAAAATTTCTATCATCTCTCCGGCGTATAGAACAAGGATATTGTCTGCAATGCTCTCTATAAGCGAAATATCGTGGGTTATAAAGAGGATGCCGAAATCCCTGTCTTTTGCAAGTTCCGCCAAAAGCGCTATGATCTGGTTCTGGGTGAGAACATCAAGGGCGGTGGTAGGCTCGTCTGCTATTAGGAGTTTAGGACGGGCTGCAATGGCAAGGGCGATCATCACCCGTTGGTTCATACCGCCGGAGAGTTGGTGGGGATAAGCGTTTAGGCGTTCCTTTGAGTGGCCGATGCCGGTTTTGTCAAGCAACTCCGCAGCCTTTAGCCTTGCAGCGGATTTACTCACTCTGTCATGAAAACAGATCGTTTCCGTAAGCTGCTCTCCGATAGTAAATACCGGGTTCAAAGCGGATGAAGGGTGCTGAAAGATCATAGATATCCCCCGCCCGCGAATATCTTCAAAATCTTTTGGAGATGTGAGGGCAGCGCCATTAAAAGAGATAGTCCCTGAAAACTTTTTAACCCCGTTGGGGAGAAGCCCCGTTACCGTTTTTGCAAGCATACTCTTGCCGGAACCGGATTCTCCTAAAATCCCCGTAATCCCGCTTGCGGGAACGGTAAACGTTATATCTTTCAAGATAGTGAAAAAGTTCTCCACCCCAACAGACAAAGAATTTACCGACAACATGATATGTTCTGCTATTGCAGATAGAGCGGGTTTATGGAAACCTCATATCTTTTTCTAAGCTCTTTTACCGCACCGTCAAGGGCGTCTGCTTGCTTTATGGAAGAAAGGTAGCCGATAATGGCAGACCTTTCTGAGGGAGCAATTTCCGCAGGCGGAGGGGTAAGTTTATCCACGCGTACCACATAAACCGAAAGAGAATTCTGTTCGGGGAATTTTACCACATCTCCCTCTTCCTTCTTAAAGAGCACGTTTGATAAGAAGGTTGCCCAAGCAAATTCAGGAGAGCTGTCTATCCTCCTGAAAGGAGGGATTTTTACGACCTTTTCACCGAACTCCGCCGCAAATCTTTGAAAATCCGCTTCCTCCACCTTATCGGTGATTCTGTTGCTTGTGTCCTGAACCGCCTCTTTGAAAGCTATATCCAACCGGTAGTCTTCCAAAACTCTGGAACTTATCTCTGAAAGAGGTGGGATACGGGATTCTATGCGTTCTGAAAGCTCATAAATTACATTGCTGTCGGGATTATCCACTATCGGGCTAATATCTGATCTCCCAAGCGTAAAAAGGGCGTCCGCAAGCGTCTGATTGTCCGCAAAAAAAGCATCTGGATCATCACGTGATAGAAATTCTGTGGTTTTTACTCTTAAAACTCCGTCATTTTCACTTTCAAAGGCGGTAATATTCCCTGCGGATAAAATTTTTCGGTAAAAATCGTAAACATAATCCCTATAAGCCCTTTCCCTCACTTCACTTTCAACCTTCTCCCTTAATGCGGCTTTAGCGTCCTCAAAGGAGATGAGGTGGGCTGCTGTTCGGTTATCTATCTTTAATATGGCAAAGCCGTAATCTGTTTTCTCCACTGGAGTGTATTCGCCGTTTTTTAAGGCAAAGAGCCTGTTTTCAAGCTCTGACGGGGAGGAAGATTTGCTTATGGTTCCTACCGCTCCGTTATTTCTATCCTCGGAATACTTTTTGCTGACATTATAAAAGGAGTCCCCCCCCCTTAGCTCCTCATATGCCTTCTGAAGCTTCTCAGATGCCGCATTTACTGCACTCTCATTATCCCAGTTCCTCACGAAAGCGACTATCTGATACAACTCCGCAGTTTCCGGGAGGAGATAATCAGCAAGACTTGCGGTGTATCTGTTTTGAAGCGCCTCTTCAGTTATTTCGGTGGTGAATTCAAATTCAGAGGGTATAAACTCCGCATATTTTAACTTAATCCTGGCGGGTTCCCGGTAGCGTTCCTTAATATTTTCATAAAAGGAGGCAATCTCTTCTTCTGTGGGGTTCAGCTCCTTTCTATATTTTTTCGCGGAGACAGTAAAATATGATATCGAGGCTTCCGTAAAGCTGAAATTATATTCGGCAGCAATCTCTTCTTCCGTCACGGCGGAAGCGGCGCCGACAAGCTCAAGATATTTTGCTATGGTCACATCCTGACGCACCATATTTTCATAAAAGTCCGGTGAAATCCCGTTTGCCTGCAGTATATTCTGATAAAGCTCAATGCTGAAAAAACCGTTGCTTGAAAATACCGGCGTCTGCTCTATCACCATCCTTACTTCCGCATCACTTATGGGTATGCCAAGGCGGGAGGCTTCAAATAGGAACAGTTTGCGGTTTATTAGGTTATCTATAACATTGCGGGTAAAGTTATCGCTGCGCGAAGCTGTGCCGCCTTGAGCCTGAAGGTTTGCCAGAGCGCTGTCATAAGCCTGTTTGTATTCGTCCTGCGTTACCGTATATTTGCCGATCTTTGCAACATAATTCTGGGTGGAGGCGCTCTGATCCCCAACCCCCCAAACCACAAATATTGTGGCGAGAAAGGCAAATATGACTATCCAGAGAAAGATATTCAGTATCTTTTTATTGTTACGCATTAACGTAAGCATTAAGCAAACTCCCGTAGAAAAAGATAAAACGGCTGAACAGCGTCACCTCAACACCCGCGCCTAAAGGCTGCCGTTGCTGCCTTCCGACCCTGGCGGAGTTCACCCGCAGCACGCCGCAAGGGCGCTGTTCAGCCATTACTCCGACGGGAATCTTCCCGCCGGCTTTGCAAAATATGACAAATAACTTAAATATTTGCAAGGGGAAATTGTGCAAAAAAGAAAAGAAAATGATGTATTTACGGAGCGAGGGGTTACTTTAGAGTGTTTAGAAAGGGAGCATGCCCTGTTTTTGGAGAATTCATAAGAGCTAAAACCATTCAAAGCGTCGAAATAGACAAAATCGCGGTAGTTTCAGAATTCCCCTTCCGTGAACATGATGGCGGCAGGGGAACTCTCCGCCCGCACCAGATGAAGCAGTTCAGCGTTCAAATAAAAACTGTAAAGGAGAGAAACTCCCTTATTCAGAGTAATGCCGGACGCTCCCGCTTCAACAATGGCAATATTCACAAAGATTCCCCTGTCAGCGTATTCTTTTTCACCTCGGTGATCCTTACTTTTACCATATCCCCCGGTGACGCCTTTTCCGCCTTGAAGTTCACTACGCGGTTATATTCTGTTCTGCCGGATAATTGG
>JAITJJ010000234.1 GCA_031278965.1 Deferribacteraceae bacterium | reverse complement strand
CGCTCCCTCCCCGCCTGTCAGCGACCACTTCAGAGCTCTGGCATACTCATCCCACAGGCGGCGATATCGTCCGTTATTGTTGATAAGCTCTTTATGCTTTCCTATCTCCACCGCTTTCCCCTTTTCAATAACCACTATTTTATCCGCCCTCCGCACTGCTGAAAGGCGGTGGGCAATTATAACAACTGTTTTCCCTTTTATAAGCTCCGCAAGGGCGAGTTGGATCTTCTGCTCATTTTCCGGGTCCGCAAAAGCCGTCGCCTCATCCAGCACAAGTATCGGCGCATTTTTTAGGATGGCGCGTGCAATTACAACCCGCTGTTTTTCTCCTCCCGATAGGTGAACATTTTTTGTGCCGATCACGGTCTCATAGCCTTGGGGGAGTTTCTCTACAAACTCGTGGCATTGGGCAGCCTTTGCGGCAATTACAACCTCTTCAAAAGAAGCGGCGGGATTGCCGATACTAATATTGTCCAAGATACTCTGCTTGAACAGAAACACCTCTTGAAACACAAAGCTGACTATAGACATAAGGTGTTCTTCCGACATATCCCGAATATCCGTCCCGCCGATTTTAACTAAACCGTCAGATACATCGTAAAAACGGGGGATTAGGTGAGCCAGAGTTGATTTCCCGCTTCCGGAAGCTCCCACAAGAGCGGTAAGCTCTCCTTGACGGGCGGTGAAAGTGACGCCGTTTAAAGCGGCGGCTTCATTTTCAGGGTTATAAGAAAATGTAACATTTTCAAAAGATATTGAATATTCTGTCACTTGCTTCCCCTCTTTTGCCGCCGGGAGCGGCTCCGTGTCCAAAACAGCGTCCATGCGCTCAATCCCGTCGGCAATCTGCCGTCCGCTTTGCGAAACATACATCAGTTTTATAAACGGTGTCGGGATAGCTACGGAAAAGATAATATAAAATACCGCCGCCATAGCAAATTTACTGTAATCTTCAGCGCCGTAGGAGAGGAAGATTATAACGGGGAGGAGGAAGAGGTAAACATGGTTTATAATAACAAGAAAGAGCTCCATATAAGTTTCAAATGCCATAGTATAGGCTTTTACAAATCTGCCGTAATTTGCTATGGTCTCATTAAACCTTCTGAAAGAAAAAACCGTCTGATTAAATGCTTTAACCACCGAAATTCCGCGCACATATTCCACCGCCGCACTGTTCATATCCTCCAAGGCGGTCTGATATTTTTCAATAAAAACTTTGGCAGCTTTATTGCCGAAAGCCGTGCTCTGGATAAGATAACCTAAAGCGATCGGAACCAAACTTGCTATTCCAAACCGAAAGTCAAAGAGGAATAAAAGCACAAGAGTAAAGATCGGCATAGCAAAAGAACCCGCAAGATCGGGGAGCTGATGGGCAATAAACCCCTCCAGCTTTTCAATATTTTCGTCCACCACTTTTCGCAGCTTCCCTGTGGAGTTTTTTGTGTGGAAACCCAGCGGGAGAGAGGCAATGTGACGGGTGAAGTCAAGTTTTAACTTATATAAAGTAGAAAAGGCAGCGATGTGAGATGCAACAAGGGCAATGAAATAGAGAAAAATTGCCGCTATGGCGCCTATTGCGGCGAACCCGCCTAACTTTAGCATATATGCGGTGTTTAGCCCTGCAGGATTGTTAAAGTGGGGCATCAACTCTCGAATAATGCAATAAACCGCTATGAAAGGGACAAAAGAAACCGCAGAACTTAGAACGGAGAGGGTGCAGGAGAAAACAACCAATCCTCTCTTTTCGGAAGCAAGCTCCCATAAACGCGCAAACCCTTTTTTACGTTCTTTCGGTTTTTTCATATAACAACCTTATGGTTAAATATAAATTAAACATATCTAATTAAGTTTAGAGAGTTTAAAATATTTGTCAAGACAAAATGTCCAGGTTGTCTATTGTTTAAGAACTACCTACTCGCTGCCTGCCGCTTTTGGCAGGAGATTTTTCATACTGTTTAAGCTGATGGATAATGTCGTAAGGTTGTGAAGCCAAACGGAGCTCTGGTTTGTCAATATCCCTGTAATCCCTAAAAACATCAGAATGCTGTTTACCCCCACCGCACAGATATTGTTCTTTCTTATCCGCTCCATTGAACGTTGGGCGATAAGCCTTGCTATAACCAGAGTATAAAGGGAATCCGTTTTTAAGGTAATATCTGACACCTGCTCCGCAAGGTCGGAAGAGCCTTTCATAGCAACTCCCACATGGGCGTAAGAGAGGGCGGGGGAATCGTTCATCCCGTCTCCAACCACCGCCACATTGCATCCGCTCTCTTTTAGGGCTTTAACGAATTCCGCCTTTTCATTCGGGAGCATCTCCCCTTTATAGCTGTCAATACCCAACTTTTCGCTTACCCTTCGGGCGGCGCGCACATTATCCCCGGTAAGCATATAGAGCCGTTTTATCCCAAGCGCCCGCAGCATCTTTATGGTTTCTTCCGCTTCTTTCCTTATCGGATCCGATATGACGAGAACCCCAATCAAAACCCCTGTTTGGGCAAGATAGAGAAGAGAGTGCCCCGCCTCCCCTGCCTCTTGCTCTGCTTCATAGGCAACGGATACATCAACTGATTCATCTTCGCTTACAAAGTGTTTAGAGCCGATAACGGTGTGCTGTGTATCGTAAGATGTGGCGATCCCGTGAGCCAGAATGTATTTTACTTCGCTATGCTCCTCTTTATGCTGAACATCTCTCTCTAGGGCGCATTTTACCACCGCTTTTGCCACCGGATGGGGAAAGTGCTCTTCAAGGCATGCGGCTATCTTTAACACCTGCTTTTCAGTAAAACCGTTATAGGGGATAATCTTTTCCACTTTTGGAGAGGCTTCAGTCAATGTTCCGGTTTTATCAAAAACGATAGTGTCCGCATAACTAAGAGCCTCTATCGCCTGTCCGCCCTTGAAGAAAACACCGTTCGCCAGAGCTTCCCGCATAGACGAGAGAAAAACCAGAGGGGTGGACAGCTTCACAGCGCAAGAGTAGTCAACGGAGAGCGCCGCTGCGATTTTTACCGGATTTCTGGTGATAAGAAAAGTGAGAAGAGCTATAAGAAAGTTAAACGGAACAACCTTGTCGGCAAATTGATTTGCCTTTGTTTCCACATCCGCTTTGGAAAGCTCGGACTCCTGAAGAAGTGCTATTATCTTCTGAAAGCGGGTTTCAACCCCTTTCCCTTTCACCTCCACTAAAATCTCGCCCTCTTCAACTGCAGTTCCCGCGTGAACGGTATCCCCGCCGCTTTTGGCAACCGCAAGCATTTCACCGGTAAGGGAGGATTCGTTTACCATGGCGGTACCTGAAATAACCTTGCCGTCAACCGGAATAAGACTCCCCGCATACACCATGGCGTGATCGCCTTTATCCACTTCGGCATAGGGTATAAGTTTCAAAGTATCACCCCTTTGCACCCAAACCTCGCCGATATTCAGGGAAACTGCTTGTATCAGAGATTCTTTTGAACGCTGCTTTGCCCACTTTTCAAGATACTCGCCGGTGGTTAGCAGCATTTTTAAAGTAGACGCGGACTTGAAATCTTTTTGGAGGAGGGCGGCAAGAAGAGCCGCCGCATCTAAAACATTGATGTCCACTTTAAAACGGGAGAGGGAGGAGAGCCCCCTCAATATATGGGGGATTGCTCCTGCAATTGTAAATATCCACCTTAGCTTTGAAGGCTGCAATAATCTGTAAATGTGATAACCTATGTAAGACCAGCCTATGGACTTCGGAAGCGGCTCTGAACGCTCTTTCACATCCTCAAGTCTAAAAAGTGAGAGCGCCTGCAACAGCTCGCTTTCCAAAGCAGTATGAACAATAAGCACGCTCCCTGTTCTCGGATTTACCGCAACAGAACCTACACCTTTGATTGAAGCTAGCCCATGTGACAGAGAATCAATGCTGCAACGGGCTATTTCACCTTTTTTTACGCGCACCCTTATCCTGCGGGGAAGCTTATGAACAATCTGAAAGTTCATCTACTTGGAAACTTCCTTTTTCCTTTTGGCTTCCGTTTCCGCAATAAGATCCTCCACCGTTTCTTTAAGAGATTCAGCGGTTTCCATAGCTTTTTCCTTTAGGTCTAAAAGCCCTCCCAAAGCCGCAGTGCAGATAGAGCGCAACTCTTCGCTCTTTTTTACCGCAACAGCCCCTGCAATCGTGCCTGCAATAAAGAAAAGACCGTATTTCCACCAGTTATTCATCATTAACCTCATTTTTTTTAATGCAATAATTTATAGATTTTAAATGGATATGTCAATAAAAATTATACGGCTTTAATTTTGTTGCATCCGTTTATAATAAAATATATGTTTGCGTCTTTTATAAAAGAAGTATATATATATTTTAATTGCAGCACAAATTAAGGAGGTGTTTTATGCATCGTTTTATTCTCTCCGTTCTGTTTATTGTTACTATGGCATTTTCCGCCACGGCAGCCGAAAAGTTTGTTGTGTTTGCCGCCGCGTCTGTTACGGATCTAATGGAGGAGATATTAAAAGATTACAACAAAAAGAACTCTACGGAGATTCTAGGGAGTTATGCGGCTAGCGGCGCCCTTGCAAGGCAGATTATGGATGACGCCCCTGCGGCAATCTTTATTTCAGCGGATCCGAAGTGGACAAATGAGCTTGTCGACAAAAACTTGATCGATAAAAGCAGCCTAAAGGATTATCTCGGAAATATCCTTGTACTCATTGCCCCCCTTGATTCAAAATTAACCTACGATTTTAAAGGGGAGAAAAAGCTCTCTTCCCTTCTTAAAAAAGATGACAAGTTTGCAATCGGGGATCCGGAGTATGTCCCCGCAGGTAACTATGCAAAAGAATCCCTCACCGCTTTGGGTCAATGGGCGGAGTTGGAAAAATCCTTTGTCAGGGCGGAAAATGTGCGGGTTGTCCTCTCTTTCGTTGCCAGAGGCGAGGCGGCGTTAGGGGCTGTTTACGGCTCAGACGCGTCTTTAAGCAAAGATATAAAAGTTTTGACGGAATTCCCGGAAGGAACTTATCCAAAAGTAAGTTACCCCATAGCTATCATTGAGAAAAATAAAACCGCCGAAGTGGTAAAATTCTACAACTACCTCCTTTCAGACGATGT
>JAITJJ010000223.1 GCA_031278965.1 Deferribacteraceae bacterium | reverse complement strand
CGATCTTGCCGTATTTATTCAAAAGAAGAAACTCTGATTTTGAAAAAGTATACTGCTTTTGCTCTGCAAGGAAGGGAAGAAGCCGGGGAAATATGTCCGCAAATCTAATCCCGACGGTTTTTGTTATTTCCGCCTGCTCTCCGGCGGTATGCTGACGGGATATTTTTATTTGCCTCTTTGCAAATTTAGACCCATTATCTCACCGGGGCACATCCCGCTGTAAAAACCGATGGCGTAAAAGACTGCCTTATCCGGATAATTCTGTTTAAGCCACCCCAATATTTTATTGACTTCCTCATTGGCGAACGGGTTGGGGTCTGTATCTTTGCAAAGCGGTGTCTTTATATTTTTACAGGGTTTTCAGGGATTATTTTATCTTCTGCCGCTATATTAAAAAGATTTGAAAGAGAACTTAATGAAACGCTGATCAAAGAGGTTAATTTTTGAATGAAGGTATTTATGCCAAGTTTTTCACCAAAAATGGGTAAAACTTGCCTTTTTTTTACATCAAATTAAATATAAATCATTCCCGTAACTCCCTTTTTGCCTAAAAATGGACGCACCCCTCCCTCTAGAGCTATGAACTTGTAAATGACAATAGCTCCGATGTCCTGCCGGAACGGGTAAACATCAGTAAATTCACACTGATAAGCAAAACGCCAAGACGATGTCTGTTTTTGAATAACCCGCGGTATACTGTCTTACGGTATCCAAACTCACGCTTCACTATCAAAAACACAAGCTCTGCCTTACTGCGAACTGACGATTTATGCCGCTCTATATCACGCTCAGTATTTAGAAAACCTTCGGCTGCTTCCTGAAGAGTGCTCCGCCTGCGATTTATCCTATAGTCCACCTTGGATAAATACTCATCTCTGACTATCTCCTCCCGCTTTGTATGACGCTTCCGCATTGCATATCCTATACCCGTAAATGTCTGCTGAAACATAATCGCTCCCCCTTATTACACCTACCTTTGGTGAGTTATAGTTTAGTATATATAAATTAAAATGGAAATTGCATTTGCAAAAAATGCTGAAAAATTCATATTAAATCAGCCCTTACATAAGGAAGCAGACGAAACGGGTTTAATATTTAAGCAGATAAGCGTGAAGCAGGTAAGTGTATGACAGTCAACTTAGCAGGCGGACAGTGCTCAGAATTTCCCAAGACCGGCCGCAGCGAATGGTACCCCCTTTTTTTCTTCTAAACCCCCACTTCCATAGCTTTATTCATATTCTGGAAGGCAACGGACATCATCAGCTTTATCCGGTTCAATTGGTTTACTTCGCTTGCGCCCGGGTCATAATCCACCGCCACAATATTTGCATCTTTATACCGCCGTTTAAGCTCTTTCATTACCCCTTTCCCCGTTATATGGTTCGGAAGACAGGCAAACGGCTGAACCAGCACAACATTGGGCGCCCCCCCTTCAATGAGCTCCACCATTTCAGCAGTCAGCAGCCACCCTTCCCCCGTCTGGTTGCCAAGGGATACCAACCCGTTCACCAAACTTGCAAGATGTTTTGCCGTATGAAACGAGGAAAAGCGTTTGCTCTTCTTATAAGCCCTGCGCATGGTATTGCGATACCACTCTACAAAACCTACAAAGAGCTCGCTTTTAAGGGTACTTTTCCAAGATTCGGCATAGAGCTGCCGCCTGTTTATTTCATCAAGGGAACAGTATAGCACAAAGTCCATAAAATCAGGCACTATGGCTTCCCCTCCTTCCTTTTCAATAACTCTGACCAGCTGATTGTTTGCGTCCGGGTGGAATTTAACAAGGATTTCCCCTACTACCCCGACTTTCGGCTTTTGAACATCTTTTAACGGGATATTGTCAAATTCCTCTACCATTGCCTTAACATTCTGAACGAACTCCTTTCTGGAGCAGTTGATTACGGAAGGTTGAAGTCTTTCCGTCCATTTCAAAGCGCGCGCGTCCACATCTCCGGGAACTGTCTCATACGGTCTCGTTCTATTGGTAAGCCTTAATAAAACATCGCCGTAAAGAAACGCAAGCATCATCCTTAAAATCATTCCGCGGCTGATCTCAAAAGCGCCCGCCCCTTTCATGCTCCCCATATTAAACGGAATCACGGGGACATTCGGAAAGCCTGCACGCGCCGCCGCTGCCCTTAAAAAGCGGACATAATTTGTCGCCCTGCAGCCGCCGCCGGTCTGGGAGATTATAAGAGCGGTTTTCTCCGTATCATATTTTCCGGACTTCAGGGCGTTTACAAGCTGTCCGACCACTGTGATGGCAGGGAAACAAGCATCATTATTAACATATTTCAAGCCTTGTTCAATATCCGCCTTAGAAGCTACCGGCAGAACCTCTAGATTGTATCCCAATGGGGCAAGGGACGCTTTCATCATAGTGAAGTGCAAAGGCGAGAGCTGCGGGCAGAGGATTGTGTGCGTCTCTCTCATATCCTCTTGAAATTCAGGGGTTCTATGGGGAACAGCAAGCTTAATCTCCATTTTTTTACCCATACGGTCGCGTATAGTGGCAAGAAGCGAGCGTATTCTAATCCGCACAGCCCCCAAGTTGGAGCCTTCATCTATTTTAAGCAAGGTGTAGCTTTTGCCAGAACTTTCAAGGATTTCCTCCACCTGCTCTGTGGTAATGGCATCAAGCCCGCAGCCGAAGGAGTTAAGCTGCACAAGCTCAAGCTCTTTTGTTTCGGCGACAAGGCTTGCCGCCCTGTAAAGCCGGGAGTGATACATCCATTGATCCACCGCGTCTAGAGCAAAACGGAGCTTACCCGCATGGGAAAGGGAATCCTCCGTAAATACCGCTACATCGTTTGAAGCTATTAACTCCGGTATCCCGTGATTTATGGCGGGATCCAGATGATACGGCCTCCCCGCCAGCACTATCCCCACTCCGCCGCTCTCCTTAATCTTTATAAGAGCGTTCTCTCCGGCGTTGCGGATATCTTCCTTAAAAAGATTCATCTCCTTTTCCGCAACCGCAACCGCCCCCGCTACCTCTTTTAAGGGAATTCCCTCATTTTTAAGGTGTTCATAGAGCTTTTTTGCAAGCTGTTTCATATTATATATGGGGAGATACGGCTCGATAAAAGCCGTTTCGGATGCCGCAAGGTCATCCACATTTAACCTTATAACTTCAGGATAATTTGCCACCACAGGGCAGTTAAAGTGATTGTCCGCGTCCTCAAACTCTTCTCTCTCAAAGGGGATAGCGGGATAAAAGATTTTTTTAACCCCGCGGGAGATGAGGTCTATTATATGCCCGTGAACCATCTTGGCTGGAAAACATACGGTCTGCGAAGGGATGGTCTCAAGCCCCATATTAAAAAGCTGACGGGACGAGCGGGAAGAAAGAACCACGTGATAGCCAAGATGGGTAAAAAAGGTGAACCAGAACGGATAATTCTCATAGATATTCAAAACTCTCGGTATCCCTATCTCGCCCCTCTTCGCCTTATCTTTCGGAAGCGGTACATAGTATTCAAAAAGGCGGTTATACTTAAATTGGAACAGATTCGGAAGCTCCGACGTTTTTTTCTGAGCACCCGCACCCCTCTCACAGCGGTTTCCGGAAACAAAGCGTTTCCCGCCGGAAAAAGTGTTTACAGTTATCAGGCATTTGTTGGAACAGAGGTTGCAGCGATAGTTTTTGGATGTGCTGGTAAAGGTTTCCAGCTTTTCCTTTGAGATTAAAGTGCTCTTTTTTCCTGTTACAGCTCTCTCCTTAGCCAGAAGCGCCGCGCCGAACGCCCCCATAAGCCCCGCAATATCGGGTCTTGTGACATTGAGCCCCACAAGGGTTTCAAGCGCCCTTAATATGGAGTTATTAAAGAAAGTTCCCCCTTGAACCACCACATGGGCGCCCAACTCCTCCGGCCGATTAATCTTAATGACTTTATAGAGAGCGTTTTTTATGACCGAATAAGAGAGCCCCGCGGAAATATCCGCAACGCTTGCCCCCTCTTTTTGAGCCTGCTTTACTTTGGAATTCATAAATACGGTGCAGCGGGAGCCGAGATCCACAGGGGTTTTTGCCCTCATCGCCTCGTTTGCAAAATCCTCTATTCCCATTCCGAGCGATTTTGCAAATGTCTCCACAAAAGAACCGCACCCGCTGGAACACGCCTCATTGAGCACAATCTTTTCCACCACTCCGTTTAGGACATAGAGGCACTTCATATCCTGCCCCCCTATATCCAATATAAATGATACCTCTGGAACGAAATATGCGGCAGCCTTGCAATGGACAAGGGTTTCCACCTCCCCCAGATCAAAACCGAGAGCCGCCTGCAAGAGCGCCTCGCCGTAACCAGTAGCGGTGCTGTTATGAATAACCGCATTATACGGGAGTTTTGAATACAGGTCTTTCAATATCTCCACTACAGAGGTTAAGGGAGTCCCTTTATTAGAACCATACCAAGTGTAGACTATGCGGAATTTATCGTCAAGGAGCACCGCCTTTGTTGTGGTGGAACCAGCATCTATCCCCAGATATAGATCCCCCGCGGCTTCCGTCAGTTCTGCAAATTCAGCGTGATCTTTAGAGTGGCGGCGAAGGAAAGCCCTTATGTCTTCCTCGTCTTTGAATAACGGCTCAAGGGGGACAATTTCAGCTTCATACGGGGTTTCGGCAAGGAGTTTAACCTTTTTTAAGAGGAGTTTCCCGGTAACGGACGGGAAGTTTTTAGAGAGTATCGCCGTGCCCACTGCCACAAAGTATTGGGCGTTATCGGGGAAAAAAACATTTTCCGGCGCCAGTTTTAAGGTTTCTATAAACCGCTTTCGGAGCTCCGACAAAAAATTAAGAGGTCCGCCCAAAAAAGCTACATTCCCTTTAATGCTCCGTCCGCAGGCAAGCCCGCCAACCGTTTGATCCACCACAGCCTGAAAGATTGAAGCGGCTATATCGTTCTTTGGCGCCCCTTCGTTTAAGAGCGGCATTATATCTGTTTTTGCGAATACCCCGCAACGGGCGGCTATTGGGTAAAGGGTGATATAATTTTTGGCAAGATCGTTTAAGCCCGCGGCATCGGTCTCCAAAACCGCCGCCATCTGGTCTATAAACGCTCCGGTTCCTCCGGCGCAGGTCTCGTTCATCCGCTGGTCTACGCCGGAATCAAAGAATGTTATCTTGGCATCTTCCCCGCCGAGTTCTATGGCGACATCTGTTTCGGGTACGATCTCCCTTATGGCGGCGGTGGAGGCTATCACTTCCTGAACAAACTCCACCCCCAGCCAAGCCGAAACGGAAATCCCGCCGGAACCCGCCACTGCTATGGTGAACTCGTCATCCAAAAATTTTTCGCAAACTTCCTCAATAAGCTCAATCATAGTCTTGCGGACATCCGAATAGTGGCGCTTATAGCTTTTGAATATAAGAGCGCCGAAAGAATCTCTCACAACAACTTTAACCGTGGTAGAACCTACATCAAGCCCGACATTCAATTTCCCAGACAAAACCCACGCTCCTAAATATATTGTCGCTATAATTATGTCGGATTATAAAGAAAAATTTTTTAAAAATCTATAAAAAGATAATTTTAATCTTAAATCATCGCTTGACTACAAAGGATACTTCAATAAATGCTCAATTCTGATCAATGTTATCAGCAAAATAAACAGTTAATCAGGTTAACAATACGTATTTAAAAACCTTCTTTTTAAAGCGAAACCTAAAACACAAAAAAAACGGCGTTCCGCCCGTCTATGGAAAATCGCCGAAACATATTAATTTACTATACTGATTAACTTTTTGATTGCAAGTAAAATTTTCAAAAATGTCACTAAAAATCTGTCTATAAAAAACCAACGTTTA
>JAITJJ010000199.1 GCA_031278965.1 Deferribacteraceae bacterium | reverse complement strand
TATTAAGATAAACACTCTCTAAAATTGAAGTAAGAAAAGCGGACACAATACCTGACATGCGATCATCTACAGCGTGTGCAAACATCTGACTAACAAACGGCAATACGGACGACTGCCTTTAGTTAAGGGGTACTTTCACTCTGTTTCACCGTTTCGGGCTCTTCACCCACCATATAGGTTGTTAGCTCTGACGCGTATCTAGCATCCTGCTTTGCAATCTCCGCCATAAGCCGTCCCGCATTCATAGCAGTCATCCTCCTTAAAAGGGCGGCGGATTTCGGTATATCCATCTTTATAAATATGGCGGCGGCGGATTTGGCCTTGGTTGAACCGTAAAGTTTTGCCAACTGGTCAAGTTCTTTGCCGCTTTCAGTGCTTAATGCGTTCAAAAGCTCGGTAATTTCACCTCTCATCTTGGAAAGCTCTTCCTCTTTTGCCACAAGTTCGGCTTCCATCCCTTTTATCCGTTCCTCGCGGGCGGTCAGCTCCTGCTCCTTCGCCGCAAGCTCTGTTTCTTTGGCTTTCAGAGCCTCGTTGGTCCTCTGGAGGTCGCTTAAAGTTATCTCTTGGGCGGACAGCGCCCCTGATACGGATAAAACAAGAAAAAAAACAATTAACTTTTTAGACATAATTAATCTCCGCCGTTATTGAGCTTTGAAACCTGCCGAGTAAGCACAATATCTTCCGCCGCTTTGGTTTCCTCTTTATCCATATATTTACCGTATTCGGAGGTATGCCTTTCTTTCAACTTATCCATTACCGCCTTGCGTTTATAGGCGGCTATGGTATGCCATTTCTGCTTATGCAGCAATTGACGGTGCTCCGCAAGTTTTTTCTGCTCCGCCGTCCTCATCCTTTCCAGATGCTCAATATAGTTTTTATATAAACCTGTCATGACAAAATCAGTTCCGCATTCATCCGCCTCACCCCGTTTCGCCTTTATTTCATGACTCATCTCGCGTATATTCCCTATAATTGCGCGTTCCTCCTGCATAAGCACCGCAGTATGCGCCTTCTCCTTTTCCAACATAAGGTTGCGGTATTCCAAAACCTTCTGGAGCTTAAAACGTCTTTCCATGTATTAACCGACTATATCCCTAATAAACGAGGTTGTCTCGTCATAGGTGTAGTTTGTACCTATATCCTGCCGCAAAAAGGCGTTAATATCGTTTATCTTTTTAAGAGATTCGTCAATCTTAGGATTAGAGCCCGCCACATATGCGCCGATATTCACAAGGTCTTCCGCTTCCCTGTAGGTCGCTAATATGTCACGGAAACGCCCGGCATCATTAAAAACTTCATCGCTTACTATCTCTTTCATAAGCCTTGAAACGCTGGAGAGCACATCTATGGCAGGGTAGTGATTTCTTGCTGCAAAAAGCCGATTTAAAACGATATGCCCGTCTATTATGGAGCGCACCGAATCCGCCACAGGATCGTTTAAGTCATCCCCTTCCACAAGCACCGTGTAAAGTCCCGTAATACTCCCCTCTCCCTCGCAGTTGCCCGCGCGTTCAAGGAGTTTCGGAAGAAGTGAGAATACAGAAGGGGTATAGCCTTTGGTGGCGGGGGGCTCCCCTACCGCAAGCCCGATCTCCCTCTGCGCCATAGCAAAACGGGTGATGCTGTCCATCATAAACATCACCTTTTTTCCCTGATCCCTAAAATATTCCGCAATGGAGGTGGCAATAAAGGCGCCCATTTTACGCACCAAAGAAGCCTGATCGCTTGTGGCAACCACCACAACGGAGCGTTTTAACCCCTCCTCGCCAAGATCACGCTCTATAAACTCTTTTACTTCCCTGCCGCGCTCCCCTATCAGCGCTATAACGTTAATATCCGCATTGGTGTTGCGGGCTATCATGGCAAGAAGAACGCTTTTGCCAACGCCGGAGCCCGCAAATATCCCCACCCTCTGACCGCTTCCGGTGGTGATAAGCCCATCTATCGCCTTTATCCCTGTGCAGATAACATCCTTTATAACT
Organism: Deferribacteraceae bacterium; assembly: GCA_031278965.1. Lineage (GTDB taxonomy): Bacteria > Chrysiogenota > Deferribacteres > Deferribacterales > JAISNW01 > JAISNW01. Next base: position 12,337 of record JAITJJ010000199.1, on the reverse strand, counting down.
TTCCGTTTCATAGGCTGCGGAGGGTTTGTGTTAATATTCATCGGGCTCCCTGCGGGCAGCGGTCCTTTGCCGTCAATCGGTTCTCCAAGCCCGTTTAATATTCTGCCGAGAATCTCCGGACCTACTTGAACAGTCATCCCGCTTTTCTGGCTTTTTACAATACTTCCAGGCGCTATCCCTTCACTTTCGCCATAGGGCATGAGAAGAGCCCTGTTCTCCTTAAACCCCACTATTTCAGCAGGTATATATCCATAGGCGGTAGAGATTGAACAACGGGTGCCTATCCCCAAGAGGGGGCCGTCGGCCTCAATGATAAGCCCCACGATCTTTGTTACATACCCGCTGTATGTTATATCACTCTTGGGCTTGATTTTCTTTAGCAGCTGCAAGTTGTTCATCTATCTGTTTCTGTAGGTTTTCCATCCAATTATCTATACTCAGGCTTACTTCCCCTATCTTTGTGCGAACTTTTACAGAGCCTTTCGGAACGGATGCATCAATGGAAACGCCGTATTGGGGAAAATTTTCCGCTATTATCTGAGCATCGGCGGCGTTGACGCTGAAAACTATCTGCTGAAGGTCTTTCAGGTGCGAAAGTGCCTGCCGAACCACATTTACTATTATTGCATCGTTTAACTTTCTTTCGGTTCCCACAATCTCTCTGACATAGGATAAAACAATCTCCGGCATCTCCCTGTCTATTTCGCCTATCAATTCCCTAACTTTTTGAATCTCTTTTATAGCTTCCGCCCAATCTTCCTCCATCTTTTGCAGATAATCCGCCTTATCCGCCTCGTAGAGTGCTTTTTGAATACGGTCAAACTCTTTTTTGGCAGCGGCGTAGCCGTCATTATATCCATCTTCCTTTGCCTTATCGCAAAGAGTGGCGATACTTGCAACCCTCCCCTCAAGCTCTCCCTTTTCATCTGAAAGTGTAGATATTTGGGAGTTAAGGTTGCTTATCTCATTAAGAAGCTCATTTATCTGGGTTTCAAGCCCTGTTATCTCGCTGTTTTTCTCTACTATCTCTTTCTGGGATGCCACAAGGTTTAGATTCTGGGGAACCTCCTCGTTAAAGTTGAAGTCTTGAAAAGAGCCTGTCTCTCCCGAATCGCTTATCCCCGTTTCCGTTAGATCTCTGGAGAATATCTGTTCCAAAAGCTTTTGAGATTCCGATTGGATCTGTTCATTGGTTCCTCTAGTTGCCATAGCCTCAGCATTTTTATGAGGTGGGATCCCCGTATAGTTTGAAAATATTCCCGTATCCTCTTCATCGTCATAGGCTGAAAAGAGGCTTTTTCTCTTCTTTGGAGGCGAGGTAAAGATGCCTGCTCCGCCGGCACCCTTAATCTTTTTCTCCAAAGCGTTATCTTGTATAGACTTTTCATCACCGAAGGAGATTAGCCGGTAATGGTGCTCCCCTTGCTCCAAGCCTGCTTCTCTGCTGAACTGCTCAATGCAATACGGCTCTATGTGCAGATTGGATGAGTGTTTTATAACTTTCATTTAAGCCTCAAGCAGATAAAGGTTCATCTATACAAAAGCCTCTTCTTCGCCGCCGCCGATGCTTATGACGCCTTCTTCGTCCAACTCTCTGACAATGGCAACAATTTCGTGCTGTGCCTTTTCCACATCTTTTAAGCGGACAGGTCCCATATATTCCATCTCCTCCATCATATTTTCCACTGCCCGTTTGGACATGTTTTCAAAAAACCTGTTTTTGGTATCCTCATCTGCCCCTTTAAGGGCAAAGGTAAGCACCTTCTTGTCCGCCTTTTTTAAGATTTCTTGAATAGCCGCTTTGCCCAAGAGTTTAATATCGTCAAATACAAACATCATATCCCGAATCTTCGCCACAAGCTCTGGAGCGTCTTTTTCAAGCCGATCAAGGGTAGCCTTGCTGTTTACCCTATCCATACGGTTAAAGATTTCCGCTACGGATTTAACTCCTCCCACCTCTACATTGTAAGAAGAAAGGGCTTCAAACCGCTCTTCCAACACTTTGGAAAGGGTTTTTACCACCGTTGGGGATATATCTTGCAGATTTGCTATCCGCACAGCCACTTCCGCTTTAAGCTCTTCTGGAAGCTGCGACATAGACTCTGCCGCGTGGGACGGATCAAGGTGAGCCAAGATCAAGGCTATGGTCTGAGGGTGTTCGTTCATTATGAATTTTGCAAGCTGTTTCGGGTCAATTTTGGTTAAAAATTCAAAACCGCTTGACTGTTCAAGCATCTTTGTGAGACGGTCAATGATCTTTCGGGCGCGCTCAGGGCCGAGGGACTTTACCAAAACTGACTTGGCATACTCCAGCCCGCCTTTGGCTATAAACTTTTTGGCGAGCATCATATTATAAAATTCTTCTATAATATCATCTATCTGCTCCGGAGGAACTACCTTTGTGAGGGCGATCTCTTTGGAGAGATCCGCGACTTCCTCATCGTCCAAAAAAGCCATTATTTTGGAGGAAAGCTCTTCGCCAAGAGCTATCATAAGCACAGCAGCCTTGCGCATCCCCTGATTCGCAACGTTCAACCCAAGGAGGGATTGTAAATTTTCCTTAGCCATATCAGCTTCCCTTGATCATAGCTTTTAAGAGGTTTGCAACCATCTCCGGGTCATCGTTAGACGTTTCCTCAATCTTTTTAAGCATAACCTTTGATTTGACCGCTTCCACATCCACCGGCACACTCTCGTCCAACTCCGATTCTATCTCCCGTTCCAACTCTTCTACCGTCTTTGGGAAGCCGGATTCACTGCCCACTGATATATCCAAACTTGAAAGCTGTGCATCTATAGCTGTTTCCCCCAGCATCTCTTCGTCCAACTCTTTGGCGTTGTCAAGCCTGCGCAGTATCGGACGCACAAAGAGGAGGTAAAACAAAATCAATATAATTATAGCCGTGCCATATTTGGCGCCTATTGTTGCCCATTCCATAATCTTTTCCTTCTCCGCTATAACCTCGTCTCCCCACTCTTCAGAGGTATCAAACGATATATTGGTAATATCCACCACATCGCCGCGCTCCGCATTGAAACCGACGGCGGATGCCACCGCCGTTCTAAGGCGTGCAAGCTCTTCATCGGTGCGGGGGCGTTTAACTACTTTTTTAACGCCGTTTTCTTCAACCTGCTCCAGTTTATCATCCACCACAACGCTTACCACAAGGCGTTTTACCGAACCGCTCGTAATAACCTCACGGGTGATGGTTTTGGATATTTCAAAATTTTGCGTTTCCTCGCTCTTGGAAAATTCGCTTAAAATTCCGTTTATCAGAAGCTCAGGCTCTGCAAGGTTGGATTCAACCCCCGGAATCCCTTGCGGTCCCTGCCCGTTATTTGAGGAATTGAGCTCAAGGGTGTGCTGGGAGCGTAAAACCGGAGTATCCCCGTATTCCTCTTTTGTTATATCTTTCTTGTTGAAATCCATCTCTATATTGACACGGGCGACAAAACGGTCTGTTCCCGTTGTTCTCGCCAGAAGACCGGAGAGACGGTTTTCCAAATCTCTCTCAATCTGCCTCTGCTGATCAATCTGAGTCTGGGTTTGATAAAGGGCTTCGCGATCCTCAGTCATGAATTCGCTTAGGAAGTTGCCGTTGGTGTCCATAACTTGAACTCCTTCCGGTCTTAACCCCCGAACTGCGGATGCCACAAGGTGGGTAATGGCGCGCACCTGATCTTCTCTGAGGGCGGCACCGGGCATTAGACGCACCACCACAGAGGCTTTGGATTCCTCGCTGTTCTCTGTGAATATCCGCTCCTTTGGAACCGAGATATGAACTTTTGCCTCAACAACCTCGTTTATGGTGGTGATAGAGCGCATAAGCTCCCCTTGAAGCGCCCTCTGGTAGTTGACATTCTGCATGAACTCGGTCATGCCGAGCCGGGAATCATCAAAAAGCTCAAACCCAACCCCCTGATCTCTTGGAAGCCCCTCAAGCGCCAGAGCGATGCGGGTTGCATACACATCTTGGGAAGGAACTTCTATGCTGCTGCCGGATATGCGGTATTTAGATCTCTTTCCGTCCAGAGCTGTTGAAACTTCTTTGATATCCTGTTCCTGAAGGTTGGAATACAGCGTTTTATATACAGGTTTATTAGCCCAGAGAACCAGCACCACAACGGCGGCAAATACTGCCACCGTTGCCGAGAGAAGGGAAACGCGCTGCAGAATAGTAAATTTTTTAAATGTATCCGCAAACTGCCCAAGAACCGTGCGAACTGACATAAACCAAAGAACCTCTTTATAAAGAAGTTATAAAGAAGGTACGCAGCTGCTACATTTGAGTGCGCATAACCTCTTGATAAGCCTCTAATATTTTATTGCGCACCTCTAGCATTAGTTTTAAGGAAACATCCGCTTTTTGAAGGGCTATCATAGTTTCATGAATATTGGCGGATTCCCCGGACAACACCTTTTTTACTGCTGAATCCGCTTCAAACTGTGCATCGTTTACACTGTTCAAAGCGCCTTTAAGCATCTCCGAGAATGTCGCCTCGCCCCCTGAAACCTTGTCAACCAATCCGGCTTTTTTGTCAATCACCCCGCTTCCAGCCAATTCCTGCGGGAGAAGAGCATTTAACCTTGTAAAATCAGACATAAAACCCTCTTGCTGTAACGCAACCTTGTCTAAGCTATATCAAAACTGCATATTATTCAATAGTTTTTTCATTATTTAAGCCGCTTTTTATAAAAGGGGTGCCTTTTTATCTAAACATTTGGCGGACTTTACCGGCTTGCAATTCCGATAGCCGCCTGCGCCAACTGTTTTGCGGTGTTGACCATAGTTACATTGGCTTCATAGGAGCGGCTTGCCTCAAGCATATTTACAAGCTCCTCCACCGGGTTGATATTCGGATATTCCACATACCCCTCTTCATTGGCATCAGGGTGTCCCGGTTCATATCTCAGGGAAGGAGGCTTTGTATCAGGAACAATCTGCTGAACGCGCACCCCGCCCTTATGTTCGCCCCTCAATACCTGTTCAAAGATCACATTTTTTTTGCGGTAAGGACCGCCCTCCTCCGTGCGGGTGGTGTTGGCATTCGCCATATTGGATGCTATAACATTAACCCGTATCCGTTGTGCGGAAAGCCCCGTTGAAGCAATATCCAAAACATTGAAAAAACTCATATATTTATCTCATACTCCTTTTTGCTTATTTGTCAATCCCCCTTCAGCGGCCACAAGCCGGGACGCTTCCGGGAATTTAACCCCATTGTAAAAGGTTCAGCCGCCTTCAACGCTGTATAATCTCTTTAAGAGCGGCAAATTTATTCCCTGTTATGGTGGTCAGCATATCATACATAACAGAAGAAGCTGCGAGCTCTGATGTTTCATATTCTATATTTACATCGTTTCCGTCCGTTCTTGTGGAGGGGTTATTCTGCAGTTTCAGAAAATCTATCGGGTTAAGCGGCGCCGAATACGGCTGCAAATGCTTTTCGTCCGTGGTGTAAAGTTTTACGGGGTTGGCGCTGGAAAAATATTTCCTCATGACCGTATCAAATTCCAGCTTTTTTGAGCGGTACTTTGGGGTATTCGCATTGGCAATATTGCGGGCAATCTGGTTGGTTTTTTCCGAAAGGGTGTTCAGTGCGTAGTTAAGATCATTTACCCTAAGCCTGTCAAAATATCCGATCATAGCTCTCTCCTTCTCAGGTATTATAGCAAATACAGTGCCAAAATGCTTCAAGGGCAGAGCCTTCTCATACCGGAAAAATAGAAATATGGCAGGGTTAAAGATGAAAAGCAATTATTGCCGTCTTGCTCTAAAATTTTTACCCCAAAAACTCTCTGATATGCTCTGTCTGTTTATCAAATTCAAGCAGGAACGAATCGTGGCCGTAGTCGGATTCCACACGCGCCCACACGGGCGGGTTGTTGATTTTTTTCATCATATTCACCAGATCCGCCGTCTGATATTCGGGGAACAGCGTATCTGAAGTAAAAGTAATAAAGAGCGCTTTGGCGGTAATGCGGGCCATAGCGGCTTCAAAGGATGAATAGCCGTATTCAATGTCAAATATATCCATGGCTTTTAAGAGGTACAGGTAGGAGTTGGCATCAAAACGATCCGTAAATTTATATCCGTTATATCTAAGGTAGTTTTCCACTTCAAAAAACCCGTTAAAATCGTAAATCCCCTCAAAAGTGGCGTAGCGCCTCCCGAACTTCCTATTAAAAGCGGCATCGGAAAGGTATGTAATATGCCCTGCCATGCGTCCTATGGCAAGACCGTTATTCGGCGGGGTTTTGCCGTAATAGTTGCCGTCGCAGAAAAAAGGGTCTTTGGTTATTGCATAGCGCGCTACAGTGTTAAAAGCAATTGCCATAGGGGTAATGTTGCGGGCGGTGGATATGGCAATCATTCGTGCTGTCATCTCTGGAAAAGTCACCGCCCACGAGAGTGCCTGCATCCCCCCCAAAGAACTCCCTGCCACACAGTAGAGCCGCTCTATACCTAAATATTCAATAAGGCGCTTCTGGAGCACTACCATATCTTTTACGGTTATAACAGGAAAACGCAGGGCGTAGGGTTCGCCCGTGTACGGATCGATGCTTGACGGTCCGGTGGTGCCGTAACAGCTGCCTAAGATATTGGAGCAGATAACAAAATATCTGTCGGTGTCAAATGCCTTTCCCGCTCCCACCATAGGTTCCCACCAACCCGGATTGTCTTTTGTCCCCGCAACTCTGGCGCTGCCGGTAAGGGCATGGCAGAGGAGAATGGCATTGTTCTTTTTTGAGGAAAGTTTCCCATAGGTTTCATAGGCAATTGTCACCGGAGAGATCATCCGCCCGCTTTCCAGATATAAAACATCGTTAAAGGTTTTCTGCATAAACTATTTTAACCCGTACAGCTCCGTAAGGGCGGACGGATCGGGATCTCTCCCTAAAAATAAGCGGTATATTTCATCCATCTTTTTTGAAGCCCCGAATTTCAGCACAGTATTAAGGTATCCCTCCGCCAGCTCTCTATTAAAAATCCCATTTTTCTTAAACTCCAGGAAAGCATCCGCCGCAAGCATTTCCGCCCATTTGTAACTGTAGTACCCCGCGGCGTATCCGCCCCCAAAGATATGGGAGAAGCCGTTCTGAAACTTATTGTAGCGCGGGGGGATAAAAACCGAATACTTGGCCCTGACCTGATCCAGAACCTCTTGGGCTTCGCTCTCCGAAAGGGCGCCTTTTGTATGTATCAGCATATCAAAGATGCCGAATTCAAGCTGACGCAAGAAAGAGAGGCCGGTTTGAAAATTCTTGGCGGCGGCTATCTTATCCCGCAGCTCTTCGGGGAGCTTCTCTCCTGTTTCAATATGGGAACTTACCTCATCAAGCACTGCGGGTTCATATGCAAAGTTTTCAAGGAATTGGGAAGGGAACTCCACCGTATCCCAATCAACCCCCTTTATCCCGCTTAATGCCTCTTCTTCAACCTGCGACAAGAGGTGATGCAGCGCGTGCCCCATCTCATGAAATAAAGTTACCACATCATTATGGCGCAAAAGAGACGGCTGTCCCGAAACGGCGGGGGGAAAATTCCCGATAATCATAACCTCCGGAAGGTGCAGGCGCCCTTTAGCATCTTTATGATATGTGTGCCAATTGTCCATCCAAGCCCCGCCGCGCTTATCTCCCCTGGCGCGGAGGTCTGCGTATAATCCGCCGATAAGCCCCCCGTTGCGATAAATGTTGTAATACGCCGCGCCTTCGTCCCAGAGCTTAATCTCCTTTCTTTCAAAGCTCAGGGAGAATAGGCGGCTAAGAACCGAAAAGAGGCCGCCTATCACCCGATCAAGTTCAAAGTACGGGCGGGTTTCTTCCTCATCAAAATCAAACTTTAATTTTTTCAGCTTTTCTGAATAAAAGGCAAGATCGTAGGAGGCAAGATCGCTTATACCGTCGCCAGCCGCAACTTTTTTAACCTCTTTCGCCTCTTTTTCAGCATACGGGGAGCACTTTTCCGCAAGAGAAACCAGAAAAGAGAGAACAGTTTCAGGGGAGGGCGCACTCATCCGTTTATTGTTTAACTCCGCATAATTCTTATATCCCAATATATCTGCAAGCTCACTGCGCAGAGCAAGAATTTCAGCGATGATCCCGCCGTTTTGCGGCGCTCTGGTAGAATAAGCCCGATACACCTCTTCACGCTTGGAACGGTCTGTAACATAGGTCATAAAAGCAATATAACTCGGAGGGAGAAGCCCAAACTCCCATCCGCCTCCTTTGCGCGCCGCCGCCCTGTCGCTTTCGGGCATATCCCCCAAGAGAGCTTCATCATTTATTATCATCTTATATTTTAATGTATCGTTCAGCAGATTCTGGCTAAACTCCTCCGATAATATACTTAGGCGGACAGTTATCTCCTTCACCCGCTTCTTCTTCTCAGAAGGAAGGCTTACGCCGCTGAGCTCAAAATCAAGGAGAGCGTCTTTTAAGACTTTCCGCTTTGCATAGTCCAACTCCTCATGCTTGCATATGGCGGCAAACGCTCTATAAACCTCTTCATTCTGGGCAAGGCGGGTATAATATTCGGTAATTAGGGGGAGGCACTTTCCGAAAACACGCTGAGATTGTTCGGAGTTTTTAACTCCGTTAAGATGGCTGATCGGGGAAAAGAGGGCAGAAAGCTCGTAAGAGAGCTCCATATACGGGCGCACAAAGTTTAGATAACTCTTGTCTTTTATTGCCAACAGCTTTTTCAGCTCTGCATCATTTTTTTCAATCTTATCTGCAATGGATTTAACCGCCCTGTTTAGGATAGTTACCGGGAATACGCCTATATTCATCTCTCCCTGCACTCGTCAAACATATCAAACTCCAGAAGAAAACGGCTCACCGCCGCAAGATCGCGGTTTGTCCAATTGCTTAACCGTTCGAAAAAATCTTGTTCAGCCACCCTGTGGACTTCAGAGTGAAGTTTATAGATCTCTTCCCCCAAGCCCGTCAATCTGTAATAAACCTCTTTCTTATTGGTGGGGAGCTTTAGGGCTTCAATCACCTGCTTTTCCGTCAATTTCAAGGTGTTTTTATAGACTCCCGCATTGGTTAAATTCAGAGTTTTGGAGATCTGGGTCTGGTTGGCGCGTCCATTGTCGCCTATGCACGATATAATATGAAATTCCGTCAGGGTCAGCTGAATATTCTTAAACCTTTCGTCTTTCTGCATCCCTTTTGCCAAAAGATGTTCCTCCGGGTGGTGGTTATTTTCTATATGGTGGGAGAGCTCCCTAAACTGCCTTATCACATCCGCTTTCAGAGCATCGGCTTTGATTGCTCCGCGGCGGGGTTTATCAGAGATAGCTTCTGGCACCTACATACACCTTGGAAAAGTATGGATCAAGCAGACTTGCGGAGGTAACACGCTTCCCTTTGCTGGGGGCGTGTATAAACTGGTTATTCCCGACATATACCCCTACATGGCTTACGGTTTTGCCGCCGGAAGTAGCGAAAAACACCAGATCTCCAGGTTTCAGGCTGCTTCTTGAAATAGAAGCGCCTCTGCTATATTGTTCGCGTGAGCTGCGGGGGATAGACAGTCCGTTAAGGCTGTAAACCGCCTGTGCAAGCCCCGAACAGTCAACCCCTCTGCGGGAGCTGCCGCCCCATATATAGGGCACCCCGATATATGAATTGGCGCTCTTGACTATTGCATCCCGCAAACCGCCGCCTCTCCCTTCGGGAATGGCAGCCGCCGCCTGATAGCTGTCGGGGGAAACAATATAATAATCCTCAATGATCCCTTTGGCTTGCAACGCTTTGGCGCGGCTCTCCGCCCCGCTTAAAGAGTCAAAATTCCCGAAACGCACCTTAAAGAGCTCGGAATCTTTATAGAGATACGGATCATAGTTGTATGCGTCAAGGGAGTTCAGCATCCTTTCGGCATTTTCGGCAACACTGTAAGCCCCTACCTGCACCGTATACCCCATTTTATTTACTTTAACGGGGAGAGGCGCGGTAGGTTCGCTGCGTTGGGCGGCAGACGGGGATTTTTTCGGGACAGTCTGCACTAAATCCCCTTTTATATAAATCATCTCCGGTTCAGATACCGCCATGCACCCCACGAATATGTGAAAAAAAAGAAAGGGTATGCAAAAAAATACCGCCCGTTTCATCTTATATTGATACTCCGAAGCCGAGCCCCACTGTCCAGCCGCCGGCATCAAAATCCCCTTCGGCAATATAATACTGTCCGTTCACGCCGATATGAAATATGAGGATCCCTATACCAACCCCTGCCTGTCCGATAACTCCGTGGCCAAAGTCGCTTCCTTTGGCGGAAACACCGGGTGCGCTTGTTTCATATTCAAACCAGTGCCCGTTATAACCCACCCCTGCATATAGATCCAATACGGGGATAGGGGGGGTAAATACTAGAAGAAGCGCCCCGCCGTATGTTGAGAACTCGTGAGTAAAACCTGATTTCTTAAAATCCGCAGCGCTGTAGTCTGCGGATAGCCTAAGCGAAAGCAGGGGGAATATATCTTGATCTATATGGGCGTTTACAGAATATCCAGCGGGGAAACCGAGCTTATCAACATCGCTTGAAGGGATATACGCCCCAGCTCCCGCCCCAAGTTCAAAAGCCCGCGCTTCGCTTAAAATAAGCATAAAAGAGGCGAAAACTAAGACTGTAAAAAATACTCTCTTCATAATACATCTCCTTAACGAACGTAAAATCAATAGCTAAAATATTCTATTACGGCAAATTAGTAAACGAATATTTTCTCCTTCGGCTTGTTCAACGGGATATTGCCGTGAAGCGTTTAATCTTTTTATATCAGAGATTTGGATACGAGAAGCATCCCGTTTTCCAAAAGTCTTGATACATACACCTCTTCACCCGGGTGTAGCGGGGCTTGCTCATCTGTCAGGGCGAGCATCTCATCCAAACGTTCATGCAGAACGAACTCCACTTTCCCGGCGGAGGCACGTCCCGCTCCAATCTTAACCAGCACTTTTGCAGTTAAGCCCCGGTATTCATGGGATTCTATTCTGTTTACCTGTTGGAGTTTCAGCAGAAGTTTCATCCCAACAATTATCGCTGCGGAGAGAAGCCCGCCGAAAATGATCCCTGATATTACCGCAACGGGGATGGGTATCCCAAATTTCATAAGCGTATAACCTGCGGAGGAAAAGCCCAGCACAAAGGTCACCATATTGCGGATTGTAAAAAAACCGAACGGCGAATCTACTGCTCCGTCGTCAAAATCAACATCAAAACCTATCCCTGTAAAAGCTGCAATTGTCTGCCCAATGAATAAAAGCCCTGAAATTACAAGCAAAACTAAAAGTATGGTTTCCATAAGCTCCCCCGAAGCGGTTGATCACCCCGCACTCTCTTTCTTATACAATATAAAACACCCCACCGCAATAAAGATTATATGCGGAAAGAAGTTAGCGGTAAGCGGCGGGAGCGCTTCAGAGTCCCCCAGGGATTTGAAGGCGGAAAACGTAAGCCAGAAGGCAAGGGCAAGTCCAAAGGAGACGGATGCATTTCGCAAAGGGGAATAACGTCTGGTAAAGGTAATCCCCATAGGCACTACAAGCAGCGTCAGTACTATGACGGAAATGGCGCTTGCATAGCGTGAGTAGAAGATCATCTCATACGCGTTGGATGAAAGTCCCCTCACGTGCAGCAGCTTTATCAGGCGGGAGAGTTCCCCCATCGAGAGGGTTTTAGGATGGCGCCTCTCCGCTATTTCCGCAATATCTTTTAGTAACCGTCCGTCAGACAGCACTCTCTCTGTATAGACAGTTATCGGCGGTTTCTTGGTTAAATCCGTATCGTATACGCCGAAAAGCTCCCAATTGCCGCTCTCCCTGTCAAACTGCGCCTTATCAATATTACGCACGGATGTTATCGTAAAAGAGGCATCCAATCGGTATTCCGAAATATTGCTGAGATAGTTTTGGGCATTATCCGCAAAATCAATATGTATAAGGGTTGAGCCATCTATTGACCATAGGTTTGACGCCTTTTCCGCCGACGGATTGTAGCGCTCCTTCAATATCACCTCTTTTCTGTAACGTTCATAAGCTATTCTAGTCTGGGCGTAAAGTAATGTGTAGGAGCAATACATAGCGAAGGCGGTTACCACAGAGGTTAAGATAAGAGGGAAGATAAAGCGGGTAATCCGTCCGCCGATACTTGTATACGCCAAAAGCTCGTTACTGCGAACTAAAAGGAGGACGGTTATAATATCCGCCGCCACAATGGATACGGGAAGCGAGCTGTTAATGGTGGAGGGGAGTTTAATAACTTCCATATTTATTATATGCCAGAGGGTGACGTGCGCCCGAAAACTCTCCTGCAAATAGGTATATGCG